>JAGXKM010000031.1 GCA_018335275.1 Anaerolineales bacterium
ATTCAAAAATCCAAAAGGCGCGGAAGCTGTCATATATGCTGCGAACCCTCGACTCTGTCTCTAGTTCAGCGCATGTCAGCGCAGGTGAAATAGCTGCCATTGGCGTCATGGGTAAAATCTATTACCATATCCTCTCGCATCTTGATAAAAAAGTAGACACACAACTTTTCCCAGGATTGGATGAATTTCTGTTTACCCTTTTGGGACCAAAGCCCCTGGAAAAAATGTTAAAGGAGATCATTTCAGCTTATCCCCTGCCCCGCAACATAGTAAGTTTGGAGAGCTCCAAAAGGGTTCACCTTTATAAAATAAGCATATTGCTGTTCATCGTTGAAGGGAATCCAGCTTTTACCCCTTATCATCCTATCCTTGTCGAAGAGGAGCTCTTTTCGAATCCCCTTTACCAAGTTTACATAGAGAAAATAAAAGAATTCCTTTTCAAACATGGACCGGACTCTATAGATAATTCGGAGTCACTGCTGTCATTTTTAGAAAAACCCTTTAAGTTGTATCCTTCTTCCCTTGCCGATCAGCTCTTTTATATTAAAACTCATTGGCAAAACTTCCTTGACGAGGAGATTTGGAATTCCTTAACTCGAAGCTTTGATTACATCCGCGAGGATCATAAGCCCCGAGAGTTCACAAAAAACACCACCCCTGAACCTTTTTCATTCCAGAATCCGGGGGAAATTTTTGGCATCGATGATAATCCCCACTTCAGCAAGGACAGTGATTGGATGTCTAATGTCGTCCTTATCGCCAAGAACATTTATGTTTGGCTTGATCAACTTTCTAAAAAACATTCCCGCGATGTCAAGAGGCTTGATCAAATTCCCGAGCAGGAGCTTTTAACCTTAGCTAAGAGAGGAATTTCAGGCTTGTGGCTGATCGGGGTCTGGGAGCGCAGTTCAGCTTCCAGTCGTATCAAGCGCCTGTGCGGCAATCCTGAGGCAGTCCCTTCAGCTTATTCAATTTTTGACTACGAAATAGCAGAGGATTTAGGCGGTGAGAGAGCATTTAATAATCTTAAACAAATTGCATCGCAAATCGGGATTCACTTAGCTGCTGACATGGTCCCCAACCATGTAGGCATTTACTCCAAATGGGTTGTCGAACATCCAGATTGGTTTGTATCTTTGGAATCCAAACCGTATCCGCATTATTCCTATAATGGCCCTGATTTATCAGATTCAAAAGAGATAAGTATTTTTCTCGAAGATCATTATTATGATAAATCCGATGCTGCTGTGGTTTTTAAGCGCATCAATCACCGCACAAATCATGCGAGGTATATTTACCATGGTAATGATGGGACATCTATGCCCTGGAACGACACCGCTCAACTCAATTATTTGATCAAGGATGTCCGAGAAGCTGTCATAAAAACGATCTTAAAAGTAGCAAATAAATTTTCCATTATCCGTTTTGACGCCGCCATGACCTTAACCAAGAAGCATTTCCAACGATTATGGTTCCCTGAACCAGGGACAGGGGGCGCTATTCCTACACGAGCAGAATTTGGGATGACAAAAAAGGAATTCAATGCTCTCTTCCCTGAAGAATTTTGGCGGCAGGTTGTCCAACGAATCGCAGACAAGAAACCAGAAACCTTGCTTATCGCAGAAGCTTTTTGGATGATGGAGGGTTATTTCGTTCGCAATCTTGGTATGCACAGGGTTTACAACAGCGCTTTCATGCATATGCTTAGAGATGAAAATAACGCTAAATTCCGAAACGTGATCAAAAAAACGCTGGATTATGATCCTCGAATTCTTAAGCGATATGTGAATTTCATGAATAATCCAGACGAAGATACAGCGATCTCACAATTTGGAGAAGGTGGTAAGTATTTTGGGGTTTGCGTGTTGATGGCCACATTGCCCGGGCTCCCGATGTTCGGCCATGGGCAAATTGAGGGGCTTCACGAAAAATACGGCATGGAATATGATAGAGCCTATTATGATGAATCCCCCAATCAAGATTTAATATCAAGGCATGAACGGGAGATCTTTCCCCTTTTACAAAAACGTCGTCTCTTTTCCGGGGTAAAACATTTTTATTTTTTTGATTTCATCGAAGAAAATAATGGTATCAACGATAATGTATTCGCATATACGAATCGTTATGGCGAGGAGAACGCGTTGATTCTTTTTCATAATAAATGGGGGGAATGCAAAGGTACCATAAAGTACTCCATTGATCTTGGCGATGACAAACAAAACCTCGGTTCTGCGCTCGGTTTAGAAAAAGTTCCCCAAACCTTTGTTATCTTTAGAGAACACATTTCGGGGTTGAGCTTTATTCGGACTACAGAAGAATATTTCAGGAATGGCTTAGACGTGGAATTAAGCGCTTATGATTACCGTGTTTACCTGGACTTCAGGCAGGTCACGGACACAGAAGATAATGCGTATGCGTTGGTCCAAAAACAGCTGGCTGGATCTGGCACCCAAGATTTTGCTGGGGCTCTTCAAGAAGCCCGATTCAAGACATCCAGCGAACTGCTAAAGAGCATGTTATCCGTCGCTGGTCATAAGCTTACTGCTGATTCAGACCTAATCGGGAATATTGAAACTTCTACCATCGCCGCATTTTATGAAGAGCTTCTCCAACACATTCCTCTTATCTCATCTCAACAGGAAAATATCCCGTCCCGATTAACCGAAAAGTCTCATACATACCTTTCTGCCTACACACAAATAGAGTCTTCTGGGTCTTCGAAAATGTCTAAGGCCTCCTGGGTTGAAACAGCGGTTCTCCTGTGGATTTTCCTCTCTCCCCTTTTAGAATTCCTTCCCTATCAAAAATTGAAATCACGAATCGCTCCCCTCCTTCAAGTGGTTAGTCCAAATATTCACACCGACCTACCCAACGATCTCACCCGTGCCGTTTCTACCGCTCTAAAATTCGCCGATCATTCCCTCCTTCGCCATCCCTCCCCGTCTGAAACCATTGACCATTTCTTGGGCCTTGAAGAAGTTAGAAGTTTTTTAAATATCAATGAATACCAGGGCTCCCTTTATTACCATCAGGAAAGTTTTCAGGACTTGCTTTCTATTGTTACCTTTATTGAAAAAATTAAAATAAATTCAAGCCGTTCACTCACGGACCCAAAAAAGACCCGCTTACTTATGAGGGTGGACAAGTTCGATCAAATGCTCAGGAAGGCCCACCATCGCTCTCAATTTCAGATCAGCAAGCTCAAACAAGAGATTTTAAAGTTGCAATAAGTGGATTTGAAACACACATACTATACCGCAGCACTCAAGGAAAGAAGATGACCTCCTCATTTGATCAATGTGTCAACAGAAAAGATTCAGACAGTGTCAAATGGAATCGATATGCGGAGGATGTCCTCCCTCTCTGGGTTGCAGATATGGATTTTCTGTCTCCTCCTCCTGTAATTAAAGCCTTGAGTGAACGCGTACAACATGGTGTATATGGTTATCCTGAAATTCAGCAAAACACAAAAGAAGCTGTCATTGATTGGCTTTGGAAAGAACATAATTGGTCAGTGACGGGTAAAGATCTGGTATTCTTACCCGGTGTCGTCGTTGGTTTTAATTTAGCCGCACATGCTTTTACGGAGCCGGGTCAAGGTGTCCTAGTTCAAACCCCGACTTATCGACCTTTTTTAAATGTATCAGGACACGCGAAAATAGAACAACATGAAATGCCATTAGATCGAACCAAAGGTGGGAAATACCTTGTCCGCAAGACATCTTTTAAACAAGCCATCCAGGAAAACACGCATATTTTTATGCTCTGCAACCCGCAAAACCCGACCGGCAGGGTCTTTTCAAAATCTGAGCTGGAGACGATGGCAGAAATCTGCCTCAAAAATAATATTTTCATTTGCTCGGATGAAATTCACAGTGATATCGTTTTTTCCCAAAAAGAGCACATCCCGATTGCTACACTCTCTCCCGAAGTTGCGAAACGGACAATCACTTTGTTATCACCAAGTAAAACGTTCAATATTGCCGGGCTGAAGGCGTCATATGCGGTGATTACAAACAGCGAACTCAGGGAACGTTTTATCGCTGGCAAGCAAGGCCTTGTTGGTGGGCTTAACCTGTTCGGTCAAACAGCGCTGAGGGCATCGTATACTGAGGGAAAAGCATGGTTAGAAGAACTTCTGATCTACCTCGAGAATAACCGTAATTTCCTTTTTAATTTTGTATCCACAAAACTTGACGGTGTGTCAATGGTTTCTCCTGAAGGCATATACTTGGCTTGGCTTGATTGCCGCGAGACTGGCATTGAAGTTCCCCAGGAATATTTCCTTAAAAACGCAAAAGTTGCTCTCAATCCTGGTAATTGGTTTGGTAAGCCCGGGGAAGGATTTGTGCGCTTGAATTTCGCCTGCCCCCGGAAAATATTACGGGAAGGATTGGATAGGCTTGCGCATTCTTTGTAATTCCGCTTAAATTCACTTCAGCTTCATATAGTACAATGGATGCATGTCTTCCCTTTCTGATAAGTTGAAATCTCTCGGTTTGCAAATTGGAGCAAAAGGGATTTCTCCTCCCTCAAATAGCCCCCCTACTGACCCATTAATTGATGTGCTGCCTGGTTACTGGAAGCCCACGCCTCACGGTGACACCTTCATTGTTGAAAATCAATACCCGCTTGATTACTCACTTGGTTCCGTTTCCCTCCAGCCTTCCATTTACACTCCGCCCCTTACCAAATGGCTCAAAAATCCAGCCCTTGAACACACCCCTCTCGACCACTTTGCTTTTATCGATACAGAGACAACGGGTCTGTCCGGAGGTGCTGGCGTATATGTATTTTTAATAGGTGTGGGTCGTTTTATCGATGATCACTTCCAGATTTCTCAATTCTTCTTATCAGATCCCGCCCAAGAAACTGCCCAGTTATCAGCTTTAGAAGAGTATCTCGCTCCAGCGGAGGTCGTTGTTTCTTACAATGGAAAATCTTTTGATCTCCCGCGTTTAAAGACTCGTTACCGTGCTCACCGTTGGCCTCCCCCTCTACAAGAGATTTCTCATATTGATTTACTCCATTTAGCTCGACGATTGTGGAAAAATCGGCTTTCCTCTTGTACGCTTGGCGATATTGAATACAATATTTTGAACTTTGAAAGATCAGAAGAAGACGTTCCTGGCTGGCAAGTTTCTGACCTCTTTCATGAGTATATCCATACCCAAAACCCCAAGCCTTTAAAGCAGGTTTTTTACCATAATGAGATGGATGTCCTCTCAATGGTTGGGATCCTGAATCGGATCAGCACACTCCTAAATCCCGGCTCCGCCTGCCAGACTGACCATCCGGAAGAACTTTCATCTGTGGGAAAATTCTACGCTGATTTAAAGGAACCGAAAACTGCCATAAATCTTCTTGAGGAATCCCTTACCAGATTTGATTCTGTCTCTGATCCGTACTTGGAAAGCCTAAAAACACTTTCTTTTCTTTATAAAAAATCAGAAAATTTTGAAAAGGCAGTATCTTATTGGAAAGAAGCCGCAGAAAACGAAGAGTATTATGCTTTTCTTGAATTAGCCAAATACTTTGAGCACCGTCAAAAAAACTTTGAAGAAGCTATTCACTGGACGCTTTCTGCGATTTCTATAATTGATTCCACTGCTGGAAAAGCTCACCAATCACAAGCCCATAAATCCGACTTGGAACACCGATTAAATCGATTGAAGGGAAAGGCCAGTTAGAAATTTATTCATTGTTCTCATTTTATTGAATCCTGCTTTTTCCGCAATCTAAGTACATATCTATCAGTCAAATTTTTATCTAGCACTCATTCGCAAGGGGTTAGTCATGAAATATACGATTTCTGGTGGCACCGGCTTAATAGGATCAAAATTAATTCGCCATTTAGCTGCTCAAGGACACGAAATCATCATTCTAAGTCGATCACCTGATTCAGTATCCAATCTCCCCCTCCATGTTAAGCCTGTTTATTGGGATGGTAAAAACGTTTCCGATTGGGTAACACAACTTGGCGGCACGGATGTGGTTATCAACCTGGCTGGTGAAAGCATTGCAGGAAAAGGCATAATCCCCTCGCCATGGACCGACTCCAAAAAAGATAGAATCCTTAAAAGTAGAGTTCAAGTTGGAAACACGCTCCTGGAAGGAATCAGACAGGTCGATCAAAAGCCCCAAAAGTTCATTCAAGCCTCAGCAATTGGTTATTATGGATCCCATGGTGATGAAATCCTCACGGAAAGCTCCCCACCTGGATCGGACTTTTTATCCAGAACCTGCACAGCCTGGGAATCATCCACAAAACCTGTCGTCGATCTAGGCGTTACCCATATTGTCGTTCGGCTGGGTGTTGTGCTGAGTGAAAAAGGAGGCGCTTTACCGCGCTTACTTCTGCCTTTCAAGTTATTCCTTGGTGGACCCCTTGGAAATGGTGAACAATGGTATTCCTGGATTCATATTGATGATGTTTGCAATGCTATTAAATTTTTATCAGAACATGCACATGCCCAAGGTGTTTTTAATTTGACTGCCCCAAATCCTGTTAAAAACAAATTGTTCGCAAAGGCTATAGGGAAAATTATGTCCCGCCCAGCCTTTTTGCCTGTACCTGGCTTCCTAATGAAAATGGTTATGGGAGAAGTGTCGACAGTCGTGCTCGACGGACAACGTGTAGTTCCAAAACGCCTGAAGCAGTTAGATTACTCTTTCCAATATCCTGAACTGGAGGGTTCTCTTCGGGATTTAATTTCCGATCATTGACATAAAAAATTGTTATCTCTTGGGTTTATTTTTTATCAAAATCGTCCAGGTTCCTTTTTGGACGATTTCTTGATTTTGGTTATAAACCTCTATTTTAAATTCGACAAAACCTCCCCCCATTTTAGCGACTTTCTTCTTGCGTTTGACTATGAATTCAGCCTGTATCGTATCCCCAATTTTAACTGGAGCTCGAAATTTCCAATCGACTTTAGTTAAAGCCAATGCTGTCCCTTCCGAAAAACCCATTCTTGCTGCCAGTCCACTTACCATCGCCAGGATTAACAACCCATGCGCTATGCGTTCCCCGTATACCCCCTCTTGAGCGAACAATTTATCTGTATGGAGCTGATTGTAATCCCCCGACAAACCAGCGAAATTCATGATCTCACTTTCTGTGACCGTTCGTCCTGCACTTCTTATCCTTTCGCCCTCCGAAAAATCCTCATAATACCTTCCATGGACCGCCTCATTTTCTCCCATCTTCCCTCCTCTATATTAATCCATTTCCCAGATTCATTGTAACATTCGCCGCGAAAATAAAAAAAGCATTCTGTTTGACCAGAATGCTTTAAATGATTTTTCCTGATCTTTATCACACATTATCTAAAGCATCTAATCCTGGAAGAATCTCCCCCTGAAGCATTTGGAGTGATGCCCCGCCTCCAGTCGAAATATGGGTGACCTGATTTGCTAAACCAGCTTTCCGTATCGCAGAGGCAGAATCCCCGCCGCCTACTATGGAAGTTGCTTTACTTTCCGAAAGCAACTCCGCTAATCTAAACGTCCCGGCAGCGAAATTTTGAAATTCAAAAACCCCCATGGGGCCATTCCAGACCACCGTTTTCGCTTTATGAATGATCTCACCGTACGCTTTAATGGTTTCGTGTCCAATATCCAAAATTTGCCAGCCTTGTGGCACATCTGACACAGAGATCGTTTTCTTTTCCGCGTCGTTCTTAAATCCGTCTGCAATGACCACGTCTTTGGGCAAGATTAATTTATCCCCAGCTTCTTTGATTAATTCTTCAGCAAGGCCTACCACGTCTTCTTCCACCAATGAGTCCCCCATTTGATATCCTTTGGCCAGAAAGAATGTATTAGCTATCCCTCCACCTATCAATATCTTATCCACTTTCTCTATCAGATTCCGAATAACTTTGATCTTCCCTTGAACCTTGGCTCCTCCCAGGATCGAAACGAAAGGATGGTCCGGGTTCTTGATTGTTTTTCCAAGGTATTTGATCTCTTTTTCCAGCAGAAAACCAGCCACCGCAGGCAAGAATTGGGCTACGCCCACATTTGAGGCGTGGGATCGATGGGCTGTCCCAAAGGCATCATTTACGAATAAATCTGCTAATCCAGCCAATTCCTTTGCCATTCCAGGGTCATTCTGTTTCTCTCCTTCATGAAATCTTGTGTTTTCCAACAACAGGACTTCCCCAAATTCCAAATCCTTGACTGCCTTTTTCGGTTTATCCCCCAGGCAGTCCTCGACGAAAGTCACTTTTGTGTCCAACAATTGATCTAAATATTCTGCAACAGGAAGTAAAGACAATGCCGGATCAATCTTGCCTTTAGGGCGTCCCAGGTGAGAGGTGAGAATTAAAGCAGCATTTTTGTCCAATAAATATTCTATGGTTGGCAACGCTGCTTTTATGCGCGTATCATCTTCCACTTTACCATCTTGAATGGGGACATTGAAATCCACACGCACGAGCACCCTTTTTTCTTTTACGTCAATATCTTTTATCGTTTTTTTATTAAATTCGTTCATGGCCTTTTTCCCTTCCTTGCTAGTCATTCTTTGCAATTATCTTGTTATTTCGCCCTTTTTCATGTTATGGCATGATCAATGGCCCAGTTCTTTCTTCCAGTAAGTCAATAAGTTTTTCGGTTAATTTATAAGAATCGTGGCGCCACGGGTGTTCCCTGTCAATTAAATCAGCCTGATAGACATTATAGTTCAATGAGAGCTCCGGTTCAATTTTCACTTCATGAACGTTTTTATTATATTTTTGAGGGGATTCATCATTCACCAGGACGATATCAAACAAGCCGCCTTCTATATGGTCTTCTAAAACCTTGATATGATCCCCGCATGTGAACCCATCTGTTTCACCTTCTTGAGTCGCAACATTACAAATAAAAATTTTCAAAGCCTGGCTGGCACGTATAGCTGAGGTAATATCCCGGACGAGCAGGTTCGGGAGGATACTTGTATACAAGCTCCCTGGGCCAATCACAATCAATTCAGCAGATAATATAGCGCGGATCGCATCTGGATATGCTGGAGGGTTGTTGGGTTTCAACATCACCCTTTTTATTTTTCCCTCCGCTTCTGTGATTTTGCTTTCTCCGTTGATTCTGATCTCCCTCCCATTTTCCGTCTCTATCACATCGGCTACTAAATTAACATTCTCAAGGGTTGAGGGCAGCACCCTGCCGTTTACTGCCAAAACCCTGCCTGATTCCGCGATCGCTTTCTCAAAACTACCCGTTAACTCCGCCAGAGACGAAATGAATATATTGCCGAAAGAATGGCCTTTAAGGCTGCCATCTCCTTTTGCGAATCGATACTGGAAAAGGTGCGTTAACAATTCCTCATCATTGGATAACGCAGCCAGACAATTCCTTATATCACCCGGAGGCAAAATCCCTAATGAATCGCGTAAGCGGCCTGATGAGCCCCCATCATCAGCCACGGTGACAATGGAATCTAAATTGTGGGAAATGTTTTTCAATCCCCTGAGAAGTGCTGCCAGCCCATGCCCGCCCCCAATAGCCACGATGTGGGGACCATATTTCTTATTCCTGAATTTTTCAATACTTTCTACTACAGGATTGCCAGGTCGGATGAAAGGTCCTAATAATGATTTATTTAAACCAACAATACCCCAAATAATGGTTCCTATCCCTATAAAACCGAAAATAATCACCCGTAATAAGCGCGGGAAGGGGCGTAAAGATAAAAAGGAAAGGATAGGCAGCCACCATGTTTGGGGCGCCTTACGATATATATCTAATGTAAATAAAGCGACTCCGACAGCTAAAAAAGTATTTCCCAGCAATATGACAATCAGCCATCTTTTTACCCCCAGCCCAGGTTGGAGCCAACGAGTAAAATTTTTGATTTGCTGCGTTATTTTATTTTTCATAATCTGTTTCATTTGCCTTTCCACATCCAAAGCTATCATAGCAAGCCCCTCCTTTTCCGTCAAATTAATTCCATAATAATAGATCGCGTTTATTTGGAAAACCTTTCCTGCATCCACATTCATGATACCCCTCCCATATATGCTATACTTTATTCTTGGTAAACAATTTGAATATACTATTTCGCACAAGCCCAAAATTCGTCAGGCTTAAATACAGTATTAACAATCTATGAAAGAAAACCAATCTAAATGGGTGACTCGTCCACCTTTGCCTCCTGAAATCAGGACCGAATTTCAAATATATCCCCAAGTTTTGCAGCAGCTCCTTTATAACAGGGGTTTCGATTCGCTTGATAAAGCTGAACGTTTTTTGGATGCCCGCCTTCCTGAAGATGTCAAAGATACTCATCCAATGGGTATTGATCAGGCTTCAGACAGGCTAGAAAAAGCGATAGCCAATGGCGAACATATCGCGATTTATGGAGATTTTGATGTTGATGGAATCACATCAACCGCATTGTTAAAGTCTTCTCTGGAAGAATTGGGCGGACAGGTCTCTACGTATATCCCTCACAGGGTTGACGAAGGATACGGCCTGAACACAAAGGCAATCCAGGCCTTGCGCAATACCGGGGTGGATCTGTTAATCACCGTAGATTGCGGCATCAGGGCGATAACCGAGATCGAGTACGCAAAAAAAATCGGCTTAGATGTGATCATCACGGATCACCACCAACCAGGCAATACCCTTCCTAAAGCTGACCTGATAATCAACCCCAACCAACCTTTGGATCCCTATCCCAATAAAGATTTAGCGGGAGTGGGTGTTGCTTACAAACTACTCCAGAAACTCGCCGAACATAAACCACACCTAAAACCGGAAAAATTTCTCGATCTTGTATCCCTGGGAACGATCGCTGACCTTGTGCCCCTGCGTGGGGAAAACCGCCATTATGTTCGGGAGGGGTTAAGAGATTTAAAACAACCACACCGCCAGGGAATCTTTGCTTTAATGGGGGTTTCTGGTTTGAGTCCAGAAAATATCCAGGCGTCGGATATCAGCTTTCAATTAGGCCCCAGAATAAACGCGGCGGGCAGGCTTTCATCAGCCGATCTAGCGCTGGATCTCTTATTAGAAAAAGATGTGAAGCAGGCAGGTCTATTAGCTCAGAAAATAGAAATATTAAACAATAAACGAAAAGAGCTCATGCATGATGTCAGAATTAAGGCAGAGAACATGGCCCTTGTGGATGATGAGATCCCGTCGATTTTATTTGCTTTCCATCCAGATTTCGATCAAGGAATCGTAGGTTTAGCAGCCGGATATCTAACAGAAAAGTACCATCGGCCTGCCATCGTCGGCAAACAAGGAGATGAGGTCACGATCGCTTCTTGCCGGAGCATCGATGAGTTTGATATTATCAAAGCCTTGGACATGAACAAAAAATTATTCCTAAGTTATGGTGGCCATTCAGCCGCTGCTGGCTTTAAGATTAAAAATGAAAACATACCCGCATTAAAAGACAGCCTCACCAAGTTTTCATCAATCACACTGGAAAAAATTGACCTCACCCCAACCCTCACAGCAGATATGGAATTGAGTTTCAATGATTTAGATCGTGAACTACTCAAACAATTTCATATGTTAGCTCCAACAGGGATGGGAAACCCCCAACCTCAATTTATCTCTTACGATATTTACATCAATAAGTGTCGACAGGTGGGAAAACAAAATAACCATTTGAAATTAGAACTTTCAGATGGATCGACCACCTTTGACGCAATCGCTTTTCGGAAAGGAGAATTATCAGATTCTTTGCCGTCCAGGGTAGATATATTATATAAATTTGAGGAAAATATTTATCGAGGTCGTTCTCGTTTACAATTAAATATCAAAGAGATCCGACCCGCGATCAGCCTTAGTCCACAAACCGATATTTAATCAGAGCCCAAACAGCCTCAAACGCATCAGATAAACCAATCTTTTTGCCTTCCTCGTAATCACGCGGATTGAAGGTAATTGGCACCTCAAAAATTCTCACATTCCTTTTCAATATTTTAGCGGTGAATTCAGGTTCAAATTCAAATCGTTTTGCGTGTAAAGGGATGTCTTCTACGATCTCCCTTTTGAAAACCTTATATCCCGTTTCCATGTCCGTCAGGATCGTGTCGTAAAGGATGTTCGTCATCAATGTGAGCATTTTGTTAGCGACCAGATGCCAGAACATGGCGACTCTTCTTGACGCCCCCAGGAATCTGGATCCGTAAACGACATCCGCTACACCTTCCTGGATAGGTCTTAACAATTCTGGATAATCACGAGGGTCATACTCCAGATCGGCATCCTGGATAATCACGACATCCCCGGAAGCATTATCTAACCCCGTCCGTACTGCCGCACCTTTCCCCTGGTTTTTTTGGTGGTAGATGACTTTCATATCTTCCCTATCTTCATACTGGTTTAGGATATCGCGCGTCCCGTCCACAGAACCGTCATCCACTAAAATGATTTCCTGGGGTATTTCTGTATCCCACACTCTTTCTATGATTTTTTGGAGGGTTTCTTCTTCATTGTATATGGGGATAATCACAGAAACTTCCATATCTATACCTTACTCCTTTGTTAATAAAGATGAAGATTGATTTTATAATCCCGTGCTATAATCCTATTGTTATTGATAAAACATTATATCGCGAAAAATTATCCTTTCTTGGAGAAAAAAATGATTGCATCTCGGTACGAGGAAGCTAATCGTAACCAGGTCCGCACGAAACCTCCTTCAGAAAAATTTTCCCCCTCCCCTATTACACAGATCAGTGATACTGGACTTTCGAAGTTATGGCTTCAGGACTTGGCGTTAAAAATACTTTATTTCCAGGGGTATCTGACTGGTTATGAGCTTTCTGAAAGCATCTCATTACCATACACTTCCGTTGTAGATAACATTGTTGATTCTCTCAAGAAAGAAAAGTTTCTTGAGGTAAAAGGGTCGAGTATGGGATTGGGAGAAGGTTCCTATCAATATGGGATCACGGAAGCAGGTATCAAACGAGCACGAGAGGCATTAGAAAGGAGCCAGTACGCTGGTCCCGCCCCTGTCCCCCTTGAAGAATACAACAAAGCTATTCGCCGCCAAAGTTTAGGGAAGCTAAACGTCTCAAAAAGTTTATTGGGCAAGTATCTTTCCCATCTTATTTTATCCGATGAGATATATAATCGAGTTGGCCCCGCGATTAACTCCGGGACCTCGATTTTCATTTACGGCCCTCCGGGAAATGGAAAAACGAGCATTGCTCGGGCAGTGGGTGATATGATCATGAGGGAAAGCATATTCATCCCTTATTCTTTATATATTGAAGGTCATGTCGTGAAACTATATGATTCCGTAAATCATCAGCGGATTGAGACTGAAGAGGTGAATGAATCCGGTACCGGGAATCTAAAGACAGGTCTTCGTCGCGATTTGAGATGGGTTCATATCAAACGCCCATTTATTGTTGTGGGCGGAGAATTGACGCTAACGGATCTAGACCTTGTCTTCAATGACACAACAAAATTCTACGAGGCTCCCTTTCAATTAAAAGCTGCTGGTGGATTACTCCTGGTAGATGACTTTGGTCGGCAAATGGTTCGCCCAACAGATTTACTCAATCGCTGGATTGTTCCTCTCGAAAATCAAATCGATTATCTCACTCTACATACAGGACGTAAGGTAGAAGTCCCGTTTAACGAATTAATCGTCTTTTCCACAAACCTGCCGCCGAAAGACCTTGTTGACGAAGCTTTCCTCCGCAGGTTGAGACATAAAATCAAAATAGGAGATCCTTCTTTTGAAGATTACCGTGCTATTTTTAAAAATGCCGCTAAGAAGCGAAATATACCATTTAATGATGAAAACTTAGCGTATTTAATTAAAAAATGGTACCTGAAAAAAGAAAGAAACCTTCGAGGTTCCCACCCGAAAGAAATCTGTGACCATATTATCGATATCTCCAAATTCCTGAATTGTAAGCCCGAGATGACGAGGGATTTGCTTGATCGGGCTGCGAATGCATTCTTCGTTGAATTATAAGGACCCATAGGGGACTCATGGGTTATGCATTTGATCAACTCTCTTCGCCAGTGCTCATCGCGCATCGAGGTGCGAGTTCTCAGGCTCCAGAAAATACGCTGGCAGCCTTTGATTTAGCCTTGAAGCTGCATGCAGATGCGATTGAATTTGATGTGCGGCTTACGAAAGACAAACATGTGATTGTCTTTCATGACTTCATGTTGCAAAGAACCACAAATGGAAAAGGCAAAGTTCACAATAAGACGTTGTCTGAACTCAAATCTCTTGATGCGGGATCTTTTTTCGATCCATCTTTTCAAGGTCAGAGCATACCAACGTTAGAGGAAATATTTGAGAAAATCGGCAGCCGGACTTTTTATCATATAGAAATAAAAAATTTCTTTCACCCGTTTAATAAACTTCCCGAAAAAGTCATCTCACTGATCAAGAAATACAATCTCCAATCCCGGGTTACCATCTCATCCTTTAATCCTATTGCTCTCATTCAGGCAAATCATCTCCTCCCCTCCCTTGGTAAGGGCTTGTTGATGCAATATCCTCAAACATTTACTTTCGTTCACAAAGGGTTATCGAATTACATTTCCCTCAAATCCCTTCATATACCTGTTGAAAATGTCACAAAAGGTATAATTAACCATATTCACAGCATGGATCAAAAAATACTCGTTTATACTGTCAATGACCCAAAATTGATCCGTAAACTTGTTCTTTGGGGCGTAGATGGTATATTTACAGATGACCCAAGAACAGCCCGGAATGCCTTAATGGCAGAGGAATAACGCCAAATTCCTCTCATGCATAATTTTTTTAGCCAAAACAAAGGCTTCTGGGCAATAAAATATTCAGGAGAAGAATGAAAGCCGCCAAATATTCGTTTCGGTTACTCCTCGCCATAGTAACCATTACAGGGGTGTGTGTACCCACCTTTCAATCCGCTGCTTCACCAGGGAAACGATCAGCTCAACAAAAAGCCGCCTCTCTATTAGAAAGACTCAGCCCTCAGGAAAGGGTTGGACAGCTTTTCTTAGTGACATTTAATGGTGTGGAAACAGGCCCCAATACTCCTATATACAAATTGACAGTCAATCATCATATAGGGGGAGTCATCCTGAAAAGGTCGAACTCAAACATTTTTAATGATGAAAACAGTCTTGAAGATGTTTGGGCCCTGAACAATAATATCCAATTAAACGAATATGAAGGTTCTCAAAATGTTCAAGAATCCACTGGCGGAGTAAATTCTCCCTCCCCTTCATATATCCCTTTATTAATTGGGCTTTCTCAAGAAGGGAATAAATCTAATTATTCTCAGATTTTAGATGGGCTGAGCCCGATCCCTAGTCAACTTGCCATCGGTGCAACTTGGGATCCATCTTTGGCTGAAGATGTCGGCAAACAGATTGGGAGGGAGCTCTCAATACTGGGTATCAATCTTCTTCTTGGTCCTTCCTTAGATGTGCTATCCGAGCCCAAACCAGGGCAGCCCAGCGACCTGGGAGTTCGCTCTTTTGGAGGAGATCCTTATTGGGTTGGTCAAATGGGTCAGGCGTATATAAAAGGTGTTCATGAAGGAAGCCAAAACAATATCAAGGTGGTCGGAAAATATTTCCCTGGCTTGGGAAGTTCAGACCGTTTACCCAAAAAAGAAATAGCTACAGTCCGAAAATCATTGGAACAATTAAAACAGATTGATCTTGCGCCCTTTTTTGATGTCACAGGAAATGCCCCTTCACCGGAACATACAGTGGATGCGCTTCTTACTTCTCATATCCGCTATCAGGGGCTCCAAGGAAATATTCGTTCCACAACAAGACCTATCAGTTTAGACCTCCAAGCGTTTCAATTACTTATGGGGCTTGCTCCTCTTCAAAAATGGCGTCAGGATTCCGGTGTTTTAATCAGCGACAATTTAGGGAGCCAAGCGCTCCATAAATTATATGACCCGGCAGGCGAAACTTTAAATATTCGCAGGGTAGCTTTAGATGCTTTTATGGCTGGCAATGACATCCTCTATCTGGGTGATTTCCCAGAGGATCAAAGGCAAAATCGTTTCACGGCTATACAAGACACACTGCTGTTCTTCTCAAAAAAATATCAGGAGGATCAAGCATTTGCAGACAGGGTGGATGAATCCGTTCTCAGGATTTTAACGATGAAATTCACCATTTATGATGAATTTAATATCACACATGTTTTACGCTCCCATGGATTGTTATCAGAAATTGGCAAGAACACGGAAACTGCAAATGAAATCGTCCGTCAATCCGCAACATTGATCAGCCCTGAGCTTCCTGAATTGAATAATCTGCTGGCTAACCCACCTCAGAAAGATGAGAGGATGGTGATCATCACGGACACTTCACCTCAGAAACCATGTGGAACCTGTCCTGAAGAACCTTCCCTGGAAAGATATGCGCTAAAAGAAGCCATCCTTCGCCTCTATGGACCGACTTCCAGCCAACAGGTCACGCCTTACAACATCACGTCGTTGACATACAGTGATTTAACCAGTTTCCTAAATGGCGCTCCGGACACTGAATTCGTTGGGAAATCCCTCAATCAAGCCAATTGGATTGTTGCAGCGTCTTTGGAGATGTCCTCAGAACGTCCTACCTCCCAAGCCCTCCACCGACTGCTTGCTGAACGTCAAGATCTCATCCGGGACAAAAAACTTGTCGTCTTCGCTTTTAATGCTCCATATTATTTGGATGCGACAAATATTTCCAAGGTCACCGCCTACTTTGGCATGTATAGTAAATTGCTTCCCTTCATTGAATTCGCTGCGCGTTTATTATTCAGAGAAATCCCTGCCCCTAATGGATCTTTGCCAGTATCTGTACCTGGGATAGGATACGATCTCATATCAGCCACATCCCCCGATCCAGACCAGGTTTTCCAAATATTTATCGGTGAAAAACCAGAACTTTCTCTTACGCCAACATTGAGCCAAACCGACATCACCCCAACTCCTCCTGTATATGAAGCAGGAGAAATCATTGACATCCACACGGGTTTGATCATCGATCATAATGGTAACCCTGTACCCGATGGCACACCCGTGCAGTTCGTTATCATTTCCGAAGGTGAAACCAATTACCTCCCACCCGTTGAGACCCAAAATGGAACAGCCTCCACCACCCACCTCATTGACCAGGCAAATGATTTAACCATTCAAGCCATATCCACCCCCGCGGAGTCTATTCAAATTTCTATTCTTGTAGAAGGAGGGTCCCCGGATTCTGGGATTGCTGGCAACCAAATTACCCCCACTCCCCTAGTTACTTCTTCCCCATCCACACAGGCCCCCGACAGCACACCTGAACTCCCTGCCGCTCCAGAATCCCCCCCTGATTTATCCTCTTCTTTATGGAATCTATGGTTCTTGAGCATTCTGGAAACGATCGCAATCTCACTGATCGCTTATCAAACCGGCGCTATGCTGGGATTTGTTCGCTGGGGAATCAGATGGGGATTTTCCGCCTTCATTGGCGGCTTGTTTACCTATAACTATCTGGTCTTAAAACTTCCCGGCAGCAGTTGGTTTTTTGCCTCAGATCAGGCACCTATGAAATTCGGTCTTTTCATTCTTGGAGGGGCTGTAATTGGTTGGGCTTTGTCATTCGTGTTCCACAAATTCAAACCGCTCAAACTTTTATCTTAACATGGTGGCCACAATACTGATGATCAATGACAAAATGGCCACCCATGCCAATATTTCTTCACTTGATGCATTTAGAAAATCTTTGATATCAGGAGCTGGCATCGGCGCTTTGGGATGTCTTTTAGGATCCCAATCGCCCAATAAAGCCTCCCGGAAATCCTCCACTGTTTGAAACCGCTCATCAGGGTGGATCTTCATGGCAGTTCTTACAGCACGATCCGTGCGGGGACTCACCGCTGGGTTGTACTCCTGCATCGATTTGACATTTTTGGGCTGCAGAAATCTCTGCCTGGCTTCTTTGGGAGGATGGTTTGTCAGCAAATGATAAATGGTAGCTCCAAAAGAATATATATCACTTCGGGGGTCTGTATGGCCTGTATCTCCCCCGTATTGTTCTAAAGGTGTATAGTACGCTGAGCCATGCCCCTGAACGACAGTGATTGTCCTTTCTCCTGAGATCAAAATTTTGACAAGTCCAAAATCAACCAGTTTTATGATTTCATTTGGTGTAAGTTTGATATTACTTGGTTTTATATCACGATGCAGAATGCTGGGTTCTTGACCGTGAAGATAGGAAAGAGCATCCGCGATTTGATCTGCCCAGCTCAAGACCTCTCTTTCCGGGAGGAATTTCCCTTGCTTCCCTTTTTCATTCAACAATGTCCGTAAATCTTTTCCTGGGACAAAATCCATGACTAAATAATCTTTCTCTCCTTCAGAAAAAAAGTCGGACACTTTAGGTAAATTTGGATGATCTAAGCGCGCTAAAACTGTTGCTTCCCGTTCAAATTGTTTGCGCGTTTGTTGGACGACATCTGCAGGAAGGTTCTCATCATAGGATACCGCTTTCAAGGCACACAATCTTCCTGTCAATCGCAAATCATCAGCAAGGTAAACCTGCCCCATTCCTCCCTGGCCGATAACGCGCTTAATTTGATATCGTTCTTTAATTATTTCTTCCGCTTTGTGAACTGTTTTCATAATCGCGGTTGATTTTCTCCACTTTTCTGATTATATTTATTATAATC
>JAGXKM010000032.1 GCA_018335275.1 Anaerolineales bacterium
GGCGGGTGAAGGGATCTTCAGGGTCCGCCTTCAGCACCACTCCATCCGGGGTGACCACGTCCCATCCATCCGCATAATCATCCCAGCCCTGGTCGGGATGCTGGACAGTGACAAAAAACGTCCATGTATTTTCCTGATTATCTTTAACAGCCCGGACGTGAATCACATCCGCGTTCCCGGTTTCAGCGCTCTCTGAAGCCGTCATAGTGCTCTCCTCATCTGGCTGAGATGTGCTTACCGCTGGTGCATTCCCTTCCTCCTCCATTACAGCGCTCTCCGCAGGCTGAGGAGAAGCACATCCCACAAAGAACATTGGGACGAGGGCCAAAAGGTAAAATCGAAGGTGTTTTCTCATGGCTGACGAGCCTTATCGAAGAGTTGCTTTGATCATGAATTAATCCCTGAAGGCCGGGTGTTGGTCAAGGATGGAAAGCGGCTGCTGTCCAATGGAACCCACCGGCGGCAGCGTGCGCTTAAAGCGGTAGCGTTTCACACGAGCGATCACCTCTCGAATGAACTCTTCCGAAAATCCTTCTTGGGCACACTCCTCGACGGTTTTTCCCTTTTCCACCAACAAATAAAGCACCTGATCGACCTTTTTATATGTGAAGCCTAATTCCTCTTCATCGGTTTGCCCCACCCATAATCCAGCACTGGGAGGTCTTTCAATGATTTCCTGTGGGACCCCGACATGTTCTGCCAAAGCCCAAACCTGTGTTTTATACAGATCCCCCAGGGGATTGAGATCAAACGCCCCATCTCCGTGCAGTGTGCTGTAGCCGAGCAAGGTTTCCGTCTTGTTCCCCGTACCCACCACCAGCCCTCCCCACGCCTTGGCCTGATCATATAGGTAAGTCATCCGGATCCGGGCCATGACATTACCTTTCCGAACCCGATCCGCTTCATCCAGATCAGACAATACACCTTCAACTGCCTCTGTGATGGAAAAGGTTTTAAACGCAACTCCCGTGGCTTCGATACATTTTTGAGCATAAGCAAGGGATTCCTCAGAAGACGTCTTATACGGAAGCCGCAAAACGAGGACTTTATTGGGGCCCAGAGCTCGCGTCGAAAGAAAGGTGCTCAGCGCAGAATCAACCCCGCCCGACACTCCAAGTACGGCTTTAGAAAAACCGGCAGAAGAAATCGTGCTCCGGATGAAATCACTCAACATCTGGGCTGCCTGTTCCCGGTCAAAGGACAAATCATTCATCGCTTCCACACCTCCTGTAAAATGAACAGAATCAATGCAACCAAAGCCATAAAAATAAACGCCCAAGTCTGCCAACGAAGCCCCCAGACGAAAAGTCCGGGATCCACGCGTAACGCGGATGCCGCGCCAAACATCACAGCGAAGATGAGCAGCCCCACACTCCCCCGTCGCCCAAGCGGAGAGAGCACATCCCTTACCTGAGGGAGAAAAGCAAGGGCAAACAAAGCGCTCCCGGCGATCAGTCCGCCTGCCAGGTGAAGGGGCCAACGGGATGCAAAGACGCCAAATTCATCTTGAACGGGCACAGCCCACCAGGCGTTCGATTCAGGCCCATACCCCATCTCGCCAAAGATGGATGCCAGGCCCAAACTCGCTGCCAGCGTTCCCCAGAGGGGGAGGTAGACGTCAAGCAATTTATGAAAAGAACGCTTTCCAACCAGGCTGACGATGATCAGACCGATCCCCCCGCCTAACACACCTCCCACCGACCCCAATCCACCCAACCAAACCTGGGGTATCTTCAATAAACCGGTGAGATACAGCCCCCTTTGAAATAAGACATAATCCACGCGCGCGCCGAGAAGGATAAAAAAAAGAACCGCTGCTCCCCCGTTAAAATAGAAACGTTTCTTTTCAGAAACGCTCCACGTCACGAACACCAACCCAATCAGGCTGCCCAAGGTCATGATTAAAGAAAAGGGAGAACCCAGCTTTTGAAGCAACAACCAAGTATTCACGCTAAAATCATACCATAACCAACTCTTTCAAGTATAATCCTTAACGCCTCTTAGATGGAGCTCCAAGGATTACTGTTGTGCATCGGCTGCCGCCCTTCTATTAGGTAAGCGCCTCTGTTGGCTCTCGTTTTCTCCACCCTTCAGCAAAGGATCATACATGAAACCCGTTACCATTCATACAGTCGAAACCATTCCAGAAAAAAAGGCGTTCCTACGATTACCCTGGAAGGTTTACGCCGGGAATCCGTATTGGGTGCCCCCTATTTTCTCAGAGCGGATGAACTTCCTGGATCCTGATAAAAACCCTTTCTTTCACCATGCAGACGTCGCCTTGTTCACAGCACAACGAGGCGAGGAGATTGTGGGCACCATCGCCGCTTTCACCAATCACCGCCATAATGAATATCAAAATGAAAATGTCGGCTGGTTTGGTTTCTTTGAGGTCTTGGAAGACCCTGAAGCCGCCCGGGCTCTGTTAGAGACTGCGCAGAATTGGGCCCGCGAACGCGGCCACACATCGATTCGCGGTCCCGCCCAATTCGACACGAATGAAGAATGCGGCCTGTTAGTGGATGGGTTTGATGACAGCCCCCGCATTCTGATGACCTATAACCCCCCATATTACCAGGACTACCTGGAAGAGAACGGATTCCGGAAAGCGATCGACTTGTGGGCCTACAAGCTGGCCACCCGCGATTTCACGAAAATATCGGGGCAGAGGCTCAACCGGATCACAAATAAGATCCTCGACCGGCGGAACATCACCGTCCGCAACCTGAACATGAAAGCGTTTGACGCAGAAGTGGAAAAGGTTAAAAATCTCTATAACGGAGCCTGGTCAAAAAATTGGGGGTTCGTTCCCATGGATGACGCGGAATTCGATCATCTCGCGGACCAGTTGCAGGCCATCATCGACCCGGACCTGGTCTTCATTGCTGAGCGAGAAGGAAAACCGGTGGGCTTCAGCCTTACCCTCTTAGATCTCAACAACCCCCTGCGGCTGGCTTACCCAAAGCCGGGCTCCCCGGAATGGTGGGTAATGGCGAAATTGATCTGGCATTGGAAAGTGTTGGGCAGGATCAACTGGGTGCGCGTTTTCGCACTGGGTGTGATTGACAAGTACCGGAACCTCGGGATCGACGCCATTTTTTATTACAAAACAGCCCAGGCCGCGATCCAAAAAGGGATCAAATACGGGGAGATGAGCTGGATTCTGGAAGATAACGAGGAGATGAATAAACCCATCCGAGCCATGGGCGGCGAGATCTATAAAACATACCGCTTTTATGAAAAGGACCTCTAAAAAATTCGTCTCTGGACAGCGAACGTAAAGGCTGCCTTATGGGCGTCCCTTTTCTGGTCCCAAATATTGCCTACATATTTCTGGCTTCTTTCTTCTTCCTGGCGGGCTCACATTGCTCTCCGCCGGGACCGGGAAGCACAGACATTGCGCATGGTAGGCTGCTCCCTGGCCTGATAAGAGATCACCGAACTGACCCATAATAAGGTCTCCTTGCAGGATTTCGACACTTTGAAAGGAATGGTCAAAGAGAATCTACGAACTACATCTTCCTCATGGAATTTGCCGGTTTACTGGAAAAATTCCTCAAAATGGACGAGGCACAGTTTCCTCCATGGATGACACGAAACTCGAGCCGGGCAGCGATTTCAGGATCCAAACCGCTACCTGGCGCGATTTAATCAACCTGCACAAGCTGGAAAAAGCCTGTTTTGAGAGGGATGCCTGGCCAATTTGGGACATCCTGGGTGTGTTGACGTTTTCCAATATCATTCGCCTCAAAGCGGAGATAGGTCAAGAGATGGTAGGGTTTATCGGGGTCGATTTACGCATCTCCCAGGCCCATGCCTGGATCGTCACCTTCGGTGTCCTCCCCGCATATCAAAGGCAGGGGATCGGCACAACTTTATTGGAAACATGTGAAAAGAAGATTTACCTGCCAAAAATCAAACTCAGCGTGCGGCGCTCCAATACGCCGGCGCTGGCCTTATACAAGAATTTCGGCTACCAAGAAGTTGAAGTTTGGCCCAATTACTACCAGGGCAAAGAGGACGCACTGGTCCTGGAGAAAACCAGGGTCCCTGGTGTTTAGGAAACTCCTTTTCAAGCCTCATGGAGTCAGGGGCGCCGGGATATTCCCTCATAAGGGATGAGAACCAATGCCCTGATTAGGAATTCATCGCAGCCCCCTGTTCTTGTCTAGAATCTCACGGAAAAGCCCCCTGTTATAATACATGACTGTGAACCTAAAAAAATTACCCGACCCTATCTTCATCACTGACCGAGAACCCTTTTTACGGACGATTCATTCCTTTTTGAAAGAGGATAAGCTTGCCGTTGACACCGAGGCAAACAGTTTGCACGCTTACCAGGAACAGGTATGCCTCATCCAGTTGTCCACTGTAGAAAAGGACTACATCGTTGATCCTTTCGCCCTGGATGATCTCTCTGCGTTGGGAGAAGTATTTTTCGACCCGGCGGTTGAGAAAATCTTTCACGCCTCGGAGTACGACCTTAACATCCTTTACGATGATTTTGGTTTTGAGTTCCAGAACCTGTTTGACACCATGTTGGCTGCCCGGATTTTAGGACGGAAGAAATTGGGACTAGATTCCCTGCTCGAAGAATTTGCAGGAGTGCAAAGCAATAAAAAATACCAGCGCGCAAATTGGGGTCAGCGTCCTCTAACGGATGACATGCTTCGCTACGCGCAGAAAGACACGCATTATTTAATCAAAATCAGGGATGCTCTGGCTGAAGAATTACGCGAAAGCGGCCGCTGGGCCATCGCCCAGGAGGATTTCTCCCTTGCCTGTAAAGTCCACAGGCGCCCCAAAAAGGAGAAGCTGCCCCCCTGCTGGCGGATCCATGGATCACAGGACCTCTCCCCCCAAAAAGCGGCTATTTTAGAGAATCTGTGTGCTTTCCGCGACCGGGTGGCGCGTCAAAAAGATCAACCGCTGTTCAAGATACTAGGAAATAAAACCCTGCTTGCTTTGGCGGAAAGCGCGCCGAAGTCAAAGCAAACGTTTGAGTCATTACCGGTCACCCAAAACACGAACGTGAAACGTTACAAAGAAGCGCTCTGGGAAGCCATCCAAAAAGGCTGGGAAGCCTCCCCGCTTCTCCCTCCGGAAAGGGAGCGCCCTGATCGTGATACGTTGGACCGCCTCCATGCTCTAAAAAACTGGCGGAAAAAGAAAGCCCGTGAAGTAGGCCTCAACTCAGCCGTCATCCTGCCTCGCTTCCTGGTGGCAGAGATCGCCAAAGAAAACCCCAAGACAAGAGCGGAGCTGGGTGAGATTTTAAGTGATGTCCCCCTGCGTTTTGAACACTACTGGAAAGAATTATTGACCGTGCTCTCACATTACTAGCTAATGAGGTCAAAAATGAACATACATTTTCACGGTGCAGCCCAGACGGTCACCGGCTCCATGCATCTGCTGGAAATCAACGGCAAGACCCTCCTTCTGGAATGTGGTTTGTTCCAGGGAAGAAGAAAAGAGTCCTTCCACCGAAACCGTCATTTTCCTTTTGCATGTGACGAACTCGACTCTGTGATCCTCTCTCATGCCCACATTGATCACAGCGGCAATCTCCCACACCTCATCAAGGATGGCTACCGGGGAGATATTTTCGCCACGGCGGCCACCGCACACTTGGCCAACATCATGCTCCTGGATTCTGGATATATTCACGAGGAAGATGCCAAGTATCTAAACAAAAAGCGTAGGCGACAGGGGAAGTCGCCCATTGAGCCCCTTTACACCCAGGAGGACGCTGGAAGAGTTGCTTCCTACTTTAACACCGTGGGATATCGAGAGACATTCCAGCCCCTTCCCGGCGTGGAAGCACACCTGGTAGACGCCGGTCATATCCTGGGGTCTGCTGCGGTCGTTTTGGATATCAAAGAGGAAGGGAGAGACTTCCGTATGTGGTTTTCCGGGGACGTCGGGCGCCCAGGCCTGCCCTTGCTGCGGGACCCTGTCTTCCCTCAAGAATCGGATTATCTTATCATGGAGTGCACTTACGGGGACAAGATCAAACGGGACCCTGAAGAGGCGTTCCTCGAATTCCGGGAAGTAGTCCAGAGAACGGTCTCAAGGGGCGGGAAAATCATCATCCCCGCCTTCGCAGTCGGCAGGACCCAGGAACTCGTTTACTATCTGCATAAAATGATCGAAGAAAATGACATACCCGAGATCCCGGTTTTCGTTGACAGCCCACTGGCAATCCGCGCTTCTCAGGTCTTTCGCGACCACCCGGAATGTTTTGATCAAGAGACTCAAAAATTCATCGCGGAAGATAAACACCACGAGGTGCTGGGCTTTGACAAGCTGAGCTACACGCGTTCCGTAGAGGAATCCAAAGCGATCAACCATGTAAAAGGCCCGGCTGTGATTATCTCCGCATCGGGCATGGCAGAAGTGGGCCGAATCTTGCACCATTTGAAGAACAACATCGAAGATCCCAAGAACACCATTTTAATTGTCTCCTGGCAAGCGCCGCACACCCTGGGACGGCGCCTGGCAGAACGTGAAAAACGGGTCAAGATCTTCGGGGAAACTTATACGCGCCGGGCTGAGGTTTCTACTATCGGTGGTTTTTCCGCTCATGCTGGACAGGAGCTGTTAACAAAATACGCCCTGCATACAAAGCAAACGCTCAAACAGATATTTCTTGTTCATGGGGAGCCGCGCGGCGCTGATCCCCTGCGCGCGCGTTTGCACGAGGAAGGTTTCCCCTCCGTGGAGTACCCTGAACGGGGGGAGAAATTCGAAATCTAAAACACCGGATTTGCGTCCAAGCTCCACACAGGCTTCTCCGCTCCCGCCCCTTTTTGGTATAATCCACCTTGTGCGAGGAGGGGTGCCAGAGTGGATTATCGGGGCGGTCTCGAAAACCGTTGTGGTCTATTTGGGCCACCGTGGGTTCGAATCCCACCCCCTCCGCTGGAAAGCAAAAATCCGGGAATGCACCCGGATTTTCGTTTTTTGGGTTGCCCCTCGGTCTAACGACTTCCCTCATAATCCTTAATCTCCGCTCCTCTCTCCTCTCAGAAGATCTCCTCGCCGGATGGTTCAGATCCTGCAGAGCGCTGATTCCCTTTCAAAATCCAAACAAGGGCCATCAGGCCAAGCAATGCCAACCCCACCAAAAGCGACACTATTGACTGCCATCTCACTCGGAGGAGGACCTCTCTCGACAATTGCTCCATGGCTTTCAATACCACCGTTTGCAGGACAGAGGGAATCTGCCCTTGGATATCGCCCGCAAACACTCGATACGCCAGCCGGGGATATACATAGGTGCTTCCAAGACTGATTCCGCTTCCCATAAGAATGGCCCCCCCCCACCAGCCTCCCAAACCCGCCAGTGATCGCACCCCAAAGAGGGCCACCAGAAACAAGAAACCCAATGGAAGGAGGAGAATGAGTCTGGAACCCAGGCGTACCGCCCTGATCATCTCCTTGGCTCTCAATAGTTCCCCTTCCTCCAACCCTTCACTATTTTCGAGCTCTGTGGACAAATTCACTTCTGGGGGAATTTCCTCCGCAATTCTTTCCAAAACCGTTTCGTAGATCTGGATCTGATCTTCCGGAGGGACAGCAGGTATTTTACACAGCAAGCCAAGCACGGCTTCTGGCTCCAACAACGTTGAAGGATCAGAAGCGACCTTTTCCATCTCTTCCTCTCCACAAGGAGGCAGTGACTGGAAAATGATCGCAGCCACTTTTTCCCCCTGTTCACCCTTTAAGCGTTGGCTGATCAAAGATGTATCAATTTGAATTTGAGGATAAATTTCTTCGCTGTCTAACCAACCGTAAAGGTTGTCCACGACATTTTCAACCCATTCATTAATTAGGTCGTCTGGCAAGATTTCTTGCTTGATCTGCCTCCACTCCGAGGTTTCCAACTTCTCAAAGAGATTTTTAAGGCCTGGTTCCTCACTCCCTGCTTCTGGATTTTCCCGTGACATTTGATTCGCCAGTGGAGTAATCAAGTCGGTTTCCATGATCGCTTGCGTGGATATCTCATTTATCACTCCCGGACTGAAAAACACCCTCCCAAGATTAAAAGTCATCAAAGACAGGGGAATGGCCAGCACGACAAACAAAGCAAATACGGCAGCCAAGGCTTTTGATACATAACGAAAAAAGGACTTCATGATCCCTCCTCGGGAGCAGGCCTCTCCAGAAATGGGTCCAAATCAAACCCCTTAAGAGAATCTATTCTCATATCCGGCTGGTGCCCGTCATCTTCAAATGAGAGGCTTCTCGTCATTTGATTTGGCACTGCAATGCAAAACAAGCTTGCCCGTTTCGCAGCTAACACACCAGCGGGGGAGTCTTCGAAAACCATAACTTGTTTGGGATTTAATGCTAATTCTTGGACTGCCAATGCATATATTTTGGGATCCGGTTTTGCCTTCTTCACGTCATCGGAAGAAACGATCACATCAAAATACTCACACAGCTGAAATCTTTGGAGATGTTCTTCAACCCAGCTCCGGGAAGAGCTTGAGGCAATGGCCAGCTTTAAACCCGCTTCTTCCGCATCAGCGATGACTTCCCGCACGCCCGGAAACACATCCGTCTTTTCCATTTCCTCCGCAAGTTCCTTGTCAAAATCTTTTCGGGTTTCTTCTTCCTTAAACCCTTTTCCGGCGGCATGAGCTAAAGCAACCATTGGGTCGCGATCCTGATCCGATCTCCCGATAATTTCCGCCCAATCTTCCATTTTCAAATCCAAGTCATAACTGCTGTATAACCTCTGCCAGGTATGAAAAACCACTGACTCTGAATCGATGATCAAACCGTCAAAATCAAAAATGATCCCCTTGACCGTTGGTGTGCTATCCATGGAAACCCTTTTTCAGTATAATATGTTTTAGATAGGATACGCACAGCACCACCCCGCTTTCCCCGTGACGTAATACTTTAACCATGGCCCAACAAATCAAACTCATATTCGACCTCCTTAAAGATAAAAGAGTTCACCCCCTTGTCAAACTCTTTCCTTTCCTCTCTTTGATTTATTTAGTTTTTCCCGACCTTGTGCCCGGTCCGGTGGATGATGCTGTGGTGATCGCCCTTTTCCTGCAGTTTTTCTACGCGCTTATCCCCGCTCACATCATAAAGGAACACAAAAAAGCTGAGGAAAACGTCATTGAGGGAGAGTTTTGGGAAGAATAGACTCCTGGCCAGAGCAGGATTAAAAGCAAAACCCCCGAGGGCTTCGGGGAATTCACGCCTTAACAGCTTTTTCCTTAAAACAAATCTTCTTCGCTGTCATCAAACTTGATTTCAATCTCTACATCCTCCCGCGGTTGGCGGAGCCACAACTGGAGGACATCTCCTTCCTCCGTTTCTTCACAATGGACAGCGATGATGGAAATTTCATCCACCAACCCCGATTCGTCGCGATATTCAAGGGTCATGAGTTCTTGATTGCGCCACGCTTCCCGGCATCGATCTACAAGTGCGGGGCCGTCAAAAGCGCGCAGCTCCGCAAAAAATGTGTCAAATTGAAATGGGCTGTCCGCGATCCCTTGGATCCACAAACCGTTAACTTCTTGAAAATCTGGGGTAGGGCCTTCTATGATGGTAATTTTGTCACTCATACGTTTTAGGTTGCATGCATAATCTAGTTAATTTAAAGCTATCATACCATAAGCGCCCAGGTTATAAATGGTCACACAAGGTTTTTTAGCCCCTTTTTTGATCTCATTTTTGCAAGTTTTTTTGTGTTTTTTCGAGCTCGTCTTGTTCTTACAGGTTCAGGTTGGATCAAGTATAATAGAGATACAATTCAAGATGTATTTCGTATCCATCCTCTCTCACATGTTTTTGGACCTCGTTATGAAACGCTCTTGCCCCCGCTTAAAGGATCTCTGAGTTCAGGGGAGCTTGCTTCTCTCCCCGGGCAGACCCCGCCCCCAGGAGAAACACAGCATGGCAGAAGGAATGAATGTTTTATCCATAATTCAGGACAAGAGTAGGCGTGTGAAGGACCTGTTGTCCTCCGCAAAAGAAGCGCGCCCGGACCTTCCATCCTTTTCCGTCACCCTGGCTGAAAACGTAGAAGACGGCTTAGAAAAAATCAGGGACAACTCCTTTGATGTCATTTTTCTTGATAGCCGCATCCCTGGAGAAACGTTTCTTGACAGCCTTCAAGCCTGTTGTCCCGAGACGCCTCTGATTGTGATTTCCAAATCAAGAAATTCGGATCTCGCGCAGAAGATACCCGACCTTCCTGCTGACAAAGTTCTCTTCTGCGATGAAATCACCGGCCCGCTGCTAGCTCATACGGCGCTCGCCGCTGTTGAAAAAAAGAAGCTTTCCTCTTCCCTTCAAAAAGCTCGTCAAGAACTTGATAAAAGGCTCGCTGAATTTCAATCTCTTCGGCAAGCAAGCCTGCATCTTACCTCCAATCTAGAATTACAAGCCGTGTTAGACGCGATTCTGGAAAGGGCCCTGCGGTTGATTTCTGCGGATGATGCTCACATTTTCCTCTACCAGGAAGGAGAGCTTCAATTCGGTTCCGCTTTATTTGAGGGTGGAAAACAAAGAGCTCCTTTCCAAAACCCGAGGAAAAACGGTTTAACTTACACGGTAGCGAGGAAAGGCGAAAAAATTGTCGTTAATGATGTCATGAAACACCCTATTTTTGAAGACCGCCGCTGGCACGGTGCCATTATCGGTATCCCCTTAAAAATTGGCGACGAAGTCCAGGGAGTCATGAATCTGGCCTTTGAACGCCCCCACACCTTCACTAAAGAGGAAGAAAGAGTCCTTGGTTTATTGGCGGACCAGGCAGCTATCGCCATCCATAATGGAAGGCTATACGAAAGAGCCAGAGTGGAAATCCGCGAGAGAAAAGAAGCCGAAGAGGCATTACGGGAAAGTGAAGAACGCTACCGGAAGCTTTTCGATTCCTCTAAAGATGCCATCATGACTCTAGAGCCCCCCAGCTGGCATTTCACCTCGGGCAACATGGCCATCCTGGATATGTTCAAAGTTCAGAACGTTGAAGAGTTCACCCAGTTCACGCCGGGAGACCTTTCTCCTCCCCGCCAGCCGGACGGTCGTTCATCCCAAGAAAAAGCCCTGGAGATGATCCAGGTCGCCATGGACAAAGGGTCCCACTTTTTTGAATGGAAGCATCAACGCCTCAACGGAGAAACCTTCCCGGCGACTGTGCTCCTGACGAGAATAGATTTGGGAGGAAACCAGTTTTTACAGGCCACTGTCCGGGAGATCACCCAGCGAAAAGAGACCGAAAAATCCCTCAGGGAATCAGAGAAGAAATATCGGTCCCTGTTTGAACGCGTCCCCGTGGGCCTTTACCAGACCACCCCGGATGGGGAGATCATGGATGCCAATCCGACCCTCCTTGAAATGCTCGGTTATCCTGACCAAGAGTCCATCTGCGGAGTAAGCGTTACGGATATCTTTGTCGATCCCCAAAGCCGTCAAGAGGAATTGTCGCTGTTAAAGGAGAAGGAAATCCTTTCCGATTATGAAATGAAGCTCTACCGCCAGGACGGTTCCGAGATTTGGGTCAAAGATTCCGCCCGGGCTGTAAAAGACGAAACCGGGGAAGTCCTTTACATTCAAGGGAGCCTGGTGGATATCACAGAGCGGGTCCGTTTACAGAGAGAGGTGGAAGAGCGCCGCCTTTATTTAGAAGGCGTCCTGCAATCAACGCTGAGTGCCTTAATCACGCTCGACAAAAAACACCATGTTTTAGAATGGAACAAAGGGGCAGAGACTGTGTTTGGGTACACACAGCAGGAAGCAAGAGGCCGCGACCTCGACAATTTGATTTCCAATCCAGAAGGTAAAATTCTTTCCGAAGCAACAGCTTTCACCAAACAGGTTCTCAACAAAGAGATCATCCCTCCTACGGAAACTGTGCGTTACGATAAATGGGGAAACCCCGTGAACGTTGTCTTGACCGGCGCTCCCATTCAGGTCGGAGGAGAACTGGTTGGCATCGTCGCTTCATACACGGATATCACCAAACAAAAAAACCTGGAGAAAGAAATCAAGCACATGGCCACCCACGACGTCCTGACGGGCTTGCCTAACCGCCGCCTGTTAAATGAAAGAATTGCCCTGGAAATCGCCCATGCAGAACGCAACCAAGAACGCCTGGGAGTGATGTTTTTAGACCTTGACCGTTTTAAAGAAATTAATGATTCCTATGGCCACGGCACCGGCGACATTCTCCTTAAAAAAATTGGCTCCCGCTTAGAGCGAGTCCTCCGCAAAAGCGACACAGTCGCCCGGATGGGTGGAGATGAATTTTTAATCATCCTCCCCGAGATGAAAAATTTAAACGATGCCTTTACGACAGCGGAGCGCGTCTTGTCGATCATGGAAAAGTCCTTTAAGTGCAACGGGCACTTGATCACGATCAGTTTCAGCATCGGGATTTCAATTTATCCTGATCACGGAAAGGATGTGGACAAGCTGATCAAGCATGCGGACAGAGCCATGTATAAAGCAAAAGATGAAGGTGGAAAAACCTACCACCTCCATACAGCTTCCTGATTCCCAGACCCCACTCCCCCCTTTTTTTTTCATCGTTTTGTTCGCCGAACTTACAACCTATCCAACATGCGTGACACATCTTTACTCTCCCTCCAAAAGATTTTCCTTTCCCTCCTTTTCATTATCTTGATCGGCGGAGTCTTTTTTATCTTTCGCTGGTACAGTCAAAAAGGAGACCGGACCCGGCGTCTAATTTCCTGGCTTCGTCAGCCGGACAGGCACCCCGACTGGGAAGTTTCCGGAGGAGAGAGATGCGGATCAGCCCCTTTCCTGATTCCCACAGATGGATATATTGGGTATCTTTGGGGAGACTCATTCCGTCCGGGACACATCCACCAGGGTATCGATATCTTCACCAGAGACAGCGCTGGGGTAACCCCTGTATATGCTGCCCACACTGGTTATTTGACCCGCTTGCCAACCTGGAAATCCTCTCTCATCATCCGCGTCCCTCAAGACCCCCTTGATCGCGCCCGGCAGATCTGGACCTACTACACCCATCTGGCAGATTCCAACGGGGAGTCTTTTATACTGGGATCTTATCCCCCTGGCGCTTCAGAAGTATATGTGGAAGAGGGTGCCCTGCTCGGTTACCAAGGGAATTATTCGGGAAAAGAGGGTTCCCCTGTGGGGGTTCATTTACACTTTTCCATCGTCAAAGATGACGGGACGGGCAGGTTTCTTAACGAATTAAACATTGAGAACACGCTTGACCCATCATCCTATTTTGGGTTTTCTTTGAATGCTGCGGATGTAAAAAACCGCGCTCCAATCTGCCCCTCAGAAGAGGATCCATCATGATCGTTTTTCCAGAAAAAGAGTTTTCTTTCCTGGATTTTTCTTCTTACGCATTGTACGCTGTCTTAGTCCGTACCTTTTCCCTTTAGAAAATAAACCTTTCCCTGCCATAAAAGGAGAATTAATCGTGAGCGAAAAAGAAATCATCCAAGTGGAAAAGATCGACAACGTGGGATTGATCCGGATGAACCGCCCAAAAGCCATGAATGCACTCAACCCGGGTTTGCTCAGCTCCCTGATGGATGCTTTAGAATCGTTGGACAACCAAGATGGCATTGGTTCCATGGTCATCACCGGGAATGAAAAAGCTTTTGCCGCTGGAGCTGATATTAAAGAAATGTCATCAGCCAATTCGATTGAGATGTTAAAAGATGATTTCATCCCGTCTTTTGACAGGATCCTTGAAATCAAAAAACCTATCATCGCTGCTGTGTCAGGGTATTGTTTAGGTGGAGGGAATGAGCTGGCCCTGTCCTGCGATATGATCGTGGCTTCCGAAACGGCTTCCTTTGGACAGCCGGAAATAAAATTGGGCATCATCCCCGGGGCTGGCGGCACCCAGCGGTTGACAAAGGCGGTTGGGAAAGCCATGGCCATGGAAATGATCCTGAACAATCGCACCCTTTCAGCCCAGGAAGCGCTTGATTATCAGTTGGTAAATTACGTTGAACCTCTAGATGAGTATCTAGATAAAGCCATCAACCTGGCCCAAGAAATTGCTCGCCGCGCTCCTTTGGCTGTTCAATTAGGGAAGGAAGCAGTTAACACTTCTTTTGAAACCCCCTTAAGCCGAGGACTCAAAGAAGAACGGTTTGCTTTCTATTTATTATTTGCATCCCAGGATCAAGAGGAAGGCATGCGGTCTTTCATCGAAAAAAGAGATCCAGATTGGCAAGGCAAATAACAGCAAACGAAAAAAAGGAAATACATGATTCAATACCGTGAGCTCACACACATATTTCGTTCTTTGCCCATCCCAGAAAATCGGCCTCTTGTCCTGCATGTTTCCGATCACTCCCTGGAAAAAATTCAAGGCGGTGCAAAAACTTTCCTGGGCACAGCAAAGGCGGTTTTCCCTCGTCTGATGATGCCATCTTTCACCTACCAGACGATGGTATTTCCCTCCCATGGTCCAAAAGATAACGGTGTTGAATACAATAACCCTCCTCTGGATAATCAAAAAGCTGTCTTTTTTCATCCCCTCCTTCCGGTCTCAAACGAAGTGGGTCGTGCTCCTGAAATATTCCGGAATCTGCCCGATGTCCAAAGATCCTCCCATCCCATTTTGTCTTTCTGCGGCAGAGAACTAGATCAAGCCTTGCAATCCCAATCCCTTTCTAAACCATACGCTCCTCTTTCTGACGCAGCAGAGCAAGAGGGATGGGTTTTGCTTATAGACCTAGATCAAACCTCCAACTTCAGCATTCATTATGCCCTTTACAAGGGAGGAAGAAAATTATTCACTCGGTGGGCATTGACTTCAGCCGGCGTTAAAACCTGCCCTCATTTTCCTGGTTGTTCAGAAGGGTTTAATAAAATTAACCCCCATCTAGAAACGTCCTTGTTTTCCACAAAAAAAGCTGCGCTTACTATCAAAGCTGTTCCTTTAACTGTCCTCCAAAAAGTTGTCCAAAGATTATTATCTCAAAACCCTGTGGCTTTGCTGTGTGATAAGGAACACTGTTTACGCTGTGAATCCATACGGGCCCGAGTAGAGAGTAAGCTTTAAACATTCATCAATAAGGATAATTTTTTGATAAAGGATATTACAAACCATTTATTCACATATTTATATATATGTTAACTTTTTAGTAGTCGTAGTAGGGAATGGGGATATGTGCAAAATGTGATATTTTGTGAGAAATAGGATTGTAAGCCAGGGGGTGATGCTATATATGGGTATGTATGTAAGAATCAGCCCATATATGAGGGGGATAGGACAAAGCACTTATCCACAATTGATTCTGGAAAGAATAGTAAAATCTCCCCAAGAAAAAAAGTTTGAATTTCCTGAATATACATATGGGGGTAAGAGTAAGTTTATACCCTATATGTGGAAAAAGGGACTTCTGAATTGTGCATAAAAAACAATAGTTATCCCCATTCACAAAGGGTTATCCACATAATTAACAGAGTTATCCACATATAAAAAGGGGAGAAACGTTCCTGAAGAAGAGAAGGGAGAGTTTTCGAAATCAGGGTGATAGATCCTGTTTTTCAGGAGTAATCACCGACCCAGGTGGAATGACGGTGCTTTTTGGGATGATTACAATACCATCTCTTACGTACCATTCATCAGCGGATTCTTCCACCCCTAATGGAAAGGATTCAATGCGAACCCCTGCTCCAATCCGGGCGTTCTTGTCGATGATGGCGCCTGATATGAAAGTGTTGGGCCCAATCCCGAGGGGTATCTTGTGGGTTCTGGTTGCATTTTCCTCATAGTAATCGGCCCCCATGAGTACTGTGTTTTCAATTTCAGCGCCGTCTTGAATTTGGCTCCGTAACCCGATCACGGAATTACGAATCTTAGAGTTTCCCACAAAGCAACCATCAGCTAAAGAGACATTTTCAAGGGTTGCCCCAGCAAGGACTGTCCCTGGAAGAAATCGGGCGTGGGTGTACATGGGATGATGGACGTCGTGGAAATTAAAAGGGGGGTTGGGTTTGGTAAGGCTTAAATTCGCTTCATAAAATGCCCGTATGGTGCCCACGTCCTCCCAATAACCGTCAAAACTGAAACCGAGGACCTTTTTCGTGTGAATGGCCTGCGGGATGACTTCTCCCCCAAAATCGTCAACTTCCAAGGAATGAAGAAGTTCTTCTAAAACGGAAGTTTTAAAGAGGTATATCCCCATGGAACCCAGATACGGCCGTTCCGGATCATCTCGGCTGACGAAGTTTGAAAGCAGATCTGGATCAGAGGGTTTTTCCACAAAGTCGATAATGGTACCGTCCTCGAGCCGCTTTAGGATTCCAAAACGGGAGGCTTGGTGTGGGGCAACAGGCTGCACGGCAACAGAAATGTCAGCATCTTTTTTCCAGAAGTCTTCTGCCATCTGTCCGTAGTCCATGCGGTAAATATGGTCTCCGGCAAGAATCAGCGTATATTCAGCGCCGGAGGCGCGAATTTCAAAGAGTTGTTGACGTACAGCGTCCGCTGTGCCCTGGTACCAGGATTCATCTCGAATGGTTTGAATAGCGGCCCAAATTTGAACCCAGCCGCGGTGAAACTGATCGAAGTTGTAAGTTCTGGTGATGTGTCGGTGGAGGGAAACCGAATTGAATTGGGTGAGTACAGCCACGCGGTTGATGTCAGAATTAAGGCAGTTGCTGATCGGGATGTCGATCAAGCGGTATTTTCCGGCCATGGGAACCGCTGGTTTGGCGCGAACTTTTGTCAAAGGGTAAAGGCGCGTTCCCCGACCGCCCCCCATGATCACGCCGAGGATGTCATTGGTGGATGGCATAGACATTTTCTCCTTGCCGGCAGCTAAATAAATGAAGAAAACCCTCCACACCTAAGGGAGGGCTCAATCAGAGTTCTTTTGTAATAACCAGGCTCTCATGGGGTAAAGTCTCATATAAGTATCTGAGTGCCGAAGGTGGGAGTCGAACCCACAATCCTCAAGGGAACGCGAGTTTGAGTCGCGCGCGTCTGCCAGTTCCGCCACTTCGGCAATCCGTAAATTAGTATACCTAAGATGTAAGACAGGGTCAAGGAGTGGGTGGACAGCTGCGGTACAACGAGAACAAAAATGAAAGAAAACTCAAGGAGCACGCTAAGCCCTCAAGTTTCGTCACCAAGGGAAGACAAACGCCGGAGCAGATAATAAAACACGCAAGAAGGCGCACGTATTGGCCGCTGGGAAAAGAGAAGGATTGATGAAAGTTCTTTGATACAATTTGAGGAGACAGAAATGAGACACTTACGTGGATTTAGCTCGAAGAAAAAAGGACCCTTTTGAATAAAATTGGAGAGGCAATGAAAAACACACAAAATGTGTTCAAGGTATTTACTCCCTCGGTTCGGATGTTCCTCGGCATTGCGTTTTTACCGGCTTGGGCCTTGTTCCTGCTTCCTCTTTTGCTCCCAGAAACGAAGGGGGCTTTGGGAGAAGCAACCCAATTGGTGGCCTGGAGTTTCGCCATGTGGGCACCGGGGTTGGGCGCGTTGATTGCCACGCGCTGGAGGGAAGACCAAGAATTAAAATCCCTGCAGTTAGGGAAACTGGGGAAAAAACGTGTATATATTTGGGCCTGGGCGATCCCTGTCCTGTTGGTGGTCGCGACGGGTTTGGTGACCTGGGGACTGGGGATAGGCACCTTTGATGCGGAATTTTCGATTATCGAAGAGAGCATTTCGCGGATGACACAACCCCGGCAGTTAACTGCGGCCCAAATCCTGGGTTTACAGGTGGTTACCTCACTTTTCTTAGCGCCCATCGTTAATACGGTGTTTGCGCTGGGAGAAGAACTGGGTTGGAGGGGGTTTTTACTGCCCCGGCTGCTTCCTTTGGGGCAAACAAAGGCCATGATCTTGACCGGCGTCATTTGGGGTGTGTGGCATGCCCCGGCCGTTGCCCAGGGGCTTAATTACCCCGACCGCCCCGTGCTGGGGATGCTGATGATGCTCCTTTTTAGCACGCTTTTTGGCATTTTTTTGGGGTGGTTGTACCTCAAAACCAAGAGCCCTTGGGCGCCCGCTTTGGCCCACGGGTCGCTAAACGCCCTGGCGGGATTACCGCTGGTTTTCTTTTTATCCCTGGACACGCTGTGGGGAGGAACCGTGACCAGTCTGACAGGGCTGATTATCATTGCTATCCTCCTGGCGATTCTTTACGGAAGCAAAGAGCTTCCCGTGTTAAGTTAGGCTGGGACGAGATGTTTCACGTGAAACATCTCTGTCTTGATCAACTTTATGTTTCACGTGAAACATCATTAAATTAAGAAAAGTAATTTGCAAAAAGCAAAAGTGGCATCCAAATCCCTGCCATCAGAAGACCATCTGCCCTGTTCCAGCCAGAGTATAGAAAAAACGAATCTGTAAGTGGATAAAGGTATTATCTTCTGATAGCATACATAAGTGTATAAGCGAAGAAGGTAAGGTAGCGTCAACCCCAATATGTTCAATTATATAGCTTCCACGATTTCAGATGAGCAGCTTCAAAAGAACGTCAAGAAGATCACCCGCCTTGTAGAGATCAGCGGCATTCTCAATTCCACTCTTAAGCCAGATCTTCTCCTGCAAACTATTTTAGACACCGCGGCGGAGTTATTGGAGTGCA
>JAGXKM010000152.1 GCA_018335275.1 Anaerolineales bacterium
AGCTCTTTCACAGCGGCAGCTTCAATGCCTCCTGTGTCGAGCACACGCCGCTGTTCAGTTTCCAGAGTTTCTCCAACGACCCAGTACAGGTCGATGAGCCGGGTTTGAGGGTTATCGGCATGGAGGACGGTTAAGGGCTGTTCGTCCAGCACCGCCCCTTTGCTGTTCTCAACCGACAGGATCGCCTGATCCGTTTCCGGCTGAGGCGGTTGACTCTCCGTTTCCCAGTCGAGGCTGTCCACGATGAGCCCTTGTCCTTTGGGCCCCTCCAGAGTTGTCAAACTCTTGGACAGTTGGGTGCCGTCTTCCCAGCGCAAGACAAGTTTCACTTCCTGGCCGTTTTGTTTTGTATGGGCCAACACATGAAGGGGCAGTGTGACAACAGCCCCCGATTCTGGGATGTCAATGGTGCTGACTTCCTCTGGGCTCGCCGCAGAAGGGGTGGGCGAGGTTTCCTCGGGGACAAAAACCACGCGCTGTTCGCTGGCGTGATAGCGATAAGTCTGCCCGTCAACTTTGAGCATAATGATATAACCCGGGGTGACCACCTGCGCGTAGGATTTTCCTGATTCCGGAACACCTAGGCTGGCGTCTGAAAAATCTGTGGCTTTGAGACTTTCAATAATGATTTCGGAGGCATCAACGTCCAGGCGTTGAGCTAGGTCGGATTTGGCCTGCTCGACCTGTTCCGCTGCGCCTTCGCGTTCCACGGGCGGGCAGGCTTCCAGAGAAGCGTTCATATCTTCCTGCGATGTGGGTTTACGCACCTCATTACTGCCTCCGACCTGAATGGGGATAAGGTCCACCATTGGTCCCTCTGGACGGCGCACTGCCATGGAAAGGCCATACGCTCCCGGGTCCAGAGTCTCCGGCATCTGTACGGTGAATTCATCAGAAAACCCCATACCGGGTTCGAGGTTGATTTCCTTTTGTGCTAGGGTTTTGAGCACCGTGGCTGACTCCCGAGCCATGAGTTGCAGGCAGTATCGTCCCTGCCAGACCTGATCCGTGTTGTTCTTGATGGTGAGATCAAACGTCGTTTGTTCTCCCGCCCGGTAGCCGTCCGTGTATCCACTCCAGAAGACGACCGCTCCCCCCTCGCTTTCCGATCTTGCGGAAAATGGATGGCGAGTGGCCGCTGTCGGGGTTGCCAGTTCCTGGCCTATGGCGCTGCAACCCGTCATCAGGAGCGGGATAAGCAGAAGAGCCATTACCATCTTCATGGAAAATGATTGTAGGGTGAATATCTCATTCAGCTTACGTTTTGTGAATTGCATCTTTTTCTCCTTCGTTTGTTTATAATGCTTGATTAAAGGTTACGTCTGGGCATCTATTGTCTGACCGGAAAGTGGTTTACACAGACATCGCCTCCCGGGACATGTCTAGGGAAAGTCTCTGCTTAAGGGGTCGTTTGGACATCTTCTACCTTCTCCACAGAAACCCTGTGGCGTCTTTTCCTGCGCGTAAAAGGGACACTGAACAACTCTTTGACTGACCTGTGAGGTCGGTGCAGCAGCCAAAAAAGAAGCATGCCAAATATGAATGTCGAGGGTACGGTTTCAATGAAGTGGACGGTCCTGACATCAGGGGGCATAAAGGGATTGGGCACGATGTGGGGAATGTTCATAGGCAGGCTGATGAACAAGCCTGTAAGCAGCGCGCCCCACAAGCCGTTCTTGCGCAGCATGCGGATGATGGGCAGAGCAAACACAATCCACAGTAAAGCTCGGAGCGCCTGGAAGGGAATTAATGTGGGGGTTTCAGTAGCCACGTTCCGCATTTGGGCCAGGAAACTCCCCGGGTCTGTGCCTTGATAAAAAGCCTGGACGGCGGGGTTTTTCCAGGCGACAAAATATCCGAAACCAAAATATAGTGCGACATAAAGGACAATGATCAGCCCGATTTTAATCAACCACTGTTCGGTCCCCATTTTGGGTATTAGAGTATTCAGCATTGGTTGATCTCCCCTTTTCCTTTTTCTGAAAAACAGAACAGAAAGGGGGACACCGATCGCAGCCAGAGCCGCCCCGACGATAAATTGTCCGAGTATAAAGTTTGGCGGCATGGTCAATACTGGAATGCTGCCGGCCCCCCAGAGTTCTCCCAGAGGGGTGAGGAAAACGATGGCCTCAATCTGTCCAATTATGGTTTGCACGCCGTAGAAGGCAAAACTTAAACCTAACATAAGGGGCCATCCGCGCCAACGAGTTTGGGTGACGACGAGGTTGATGAGCAGAGCGTTGGCGAGGTTGACGATGAAAAGACGCAGGAAGATGGTCCCGCTGTTCTGGGAGGCGGTTTGCGTCGTTTCCGTCGGGACAGCAAACCCGCTGACCGTCACCATGACGATGAGCATGGCTACTGAAAGTACAAGCGTTTTCAAGCTGAAGGCTGAAATTTTTTTCAGTGACACGTTCTTTTTCCTGTTGATGAAAAAAACTGATCGGAAAATGGTTATGAATATGCTGTATGGATCCTATCTGGAGTTTATATTAGGGGATATCTTCCTTGCCTTCATCGCCGATGTAGGTGGTTTGGCACTACACGATTTGGGGGATTTGAATCTGGTCAATAGTATAGGTGGAGCCATAAGAACTGCCTTATTCCGCCACGACCCTATTATTTACTTGCCACCAATACGGCGGCTTGATCTTTCTGCCAGATCGTTTCCACGCTTCCAAACCCAGCCTCTGCTAAGAGGTCATACTGGGACTTGATGGATAAAGGGACGTCGATGTGATACAAGCCCGGCGCCGCATTCTTCAATCTCCTCATGAGGCGTTCGTAGGCTTCAAGTCCCTCCTGTTCTTCCACTCCGGAGACGATGTAATCCCCTTCGATGTACATCCCACCTTCTTTCAACCAGCGGCGGATGTCTTCATATTGAGCCATCTTCTGCTCAGGAGGCAGGTGGTGGAGCGTCATCACGGACACAGCATAATCAAAAACCTTTGGGGGGAAGTCAAGGTTGAGATAGGACCCCCTGATCACGTTTATCTGCTCCTGTTTGTCCTGATAATTCTCAAGCAGTTTTTCCAGCATCTTGTTTGAGAGATCGACGGCGAAGACTTCTGCCCTGGGAGCTCTGTCAAGGATGGGACTCAGAGCAAGCCCTGTCCCGCTTCCCAGATCCATGACTTTTATGTTTCTATGTGTGGGCCTGATCGGGCTGGCGACCGCTTCATAAAACGCCTGAAACGACTCAATAGAACCCTGCATGTGTTCCTCATAATCTTCTGCTCTCTGATTAAAAAAGTCCACCATATTTTCCATTTCGTGTTGAGATTCAGTCATGGTTCCTCTTTGTCTTACGCAAACTCCAGATATCGGTAAACGGCTAACGCCCCCTGTGTTAGGAATCGAAACGCCAGACGGCGAGCCCGAAAAAAATCAGTGTGTACAGAGAGAGGATGCCAACAGGCATGAGAATGGACTGAAAACTCAGCCCGCGCACAATAAGATTTTGAAATCCATCCATCGCCCAGGCGGTGGGGGAGTGAGATTTCATTCTTTCTTGGATGGCTTATTCTTTGTTTGGACATCAACGATTGATCCGATGATAATACCGAGCGCTGCTCCCAGACCAATACCCAGCCCAACATTATCAAAAACTAATAAGCTCATGACAAAGCCGAAGGCGGCTCCCAAAGCTACGCCAATACCTGTATAGCTGGGTTTCTGCCTTTGTGTTTGTTTCTTGTTCTCTTTCATCATTTTTCTCCTAATACTGTGTTGGTTGTATCTTTCATTAAGAATATAAAAGGAAATCCCCCCTTGCACATCAGTGGACTGGGGGGATTCCTTCCTGGCCAATGCGTGAGTTTATGTCCTGACCAATGGGATAGGGGAAACTTCCACAAATGTCCATCATACCCCCCATGAAAGACATGGACCTGTTACAGAACACGACAGGTGTAAAAAAGTCAGGACTATTTCTTAGAAACCCAGATCCAGCAACCAGCTCGAGAGGTCTTCTTCTCTGGCTTTGATCTCACCATTACCGGTGTATTTACCCAGCTGTCTTTCAGAGACAATTTTGCCATCCAGCATGA
>JAGXKM010000033.1 GCA_018335275.1 Anaerolineales bacterium
ACATGGACGTTTTTTGTCACTGTCCAGCATCCCGACCAGGGCTGGGATGATTATGCGGATGGATGGGACGTGGTCACCCCGGATGGAGTGGTGCTGAAGGCGGACCCTGAAGATCCCTTCACCCGCCTTTTACTGCATCCCCATGTTGAAGAACAGCCCTTTACACGCTTACAATCCGGTTTATCCATACCGTCTGATGTCACCGTAGTTCGGGTTCGGGCCCATGACCTGGTTGACGGGTACGGCGGTGAGGAGATCCTGGTGGATCTGACCCGGACCTCTGGACCAGGATATGAGGTGGAACGTTAGTTGACCCAATCCCACTGAAGAGATTAATTTACACATTTACCTTTTGGCAAGAAACCAAGCTATCAGCCCCCAAGACGACGAGTTGACCCCGGAGTAATTTTCTATGGCAAAAACAACCCTTCCGCCCAGGCAAGAAGTACCCCTTGAAGAGACATGGCATTTGGAGAGCATTTTCAGCTCGGTTGCGGAATGGAAGAAAGCCTACCAGGAGGTTAAAGAGAAGCTCCCTGACATACGGGCATTTCAAGGTGAACTGGATCAAGGTCCCGACCAGGTAGTCAGGTGTTTTGATGTCATGGAAGAGGTGTTACAGGAATCTGGAAAAGTGGTGACCTACGCACTCCTGGAGAGCGCTGTGGATATTTCTGATCAAGATGCAGCGGGGAGAGCGGGACAAGCCAGAAGTTTGTTTTCCGAATCCTTAGCAGCGGTTTCCTTTATCCAGCCGGAGTTGGTTTCTATAGGCTTTGAGACCCTGGAAGGATGGATGGGGGAAGAACCGAAGTTATCCCAATATGAACATTACCTTGATAACCTGGAACGCTTATCTGACCACATCCGCTCTGTGGAAGTTGAGAACATTTTAGCCTTGACCACGGATCCCTTGCCGAAAAGCACGCCTCCCCAGGCGTACACCGCCTTGGTAAACGCTGACCTGGAGTTTGAACCGGCTCGTACGGAGGACGGGAGAGAGTTGGAGATTGGGCAGAGCAGCATCCGCTCCTTGAAATCGGATGAGGACCGCGAGGTCCGCCGCACTGCCTGGGAACATTATGCGGATGGATATTTAGCTTTTCAAAACACGCTTGCTGGACTGCAAACCGCAGCGTTTAAACGGGACGCGTTTCATGCCAGGGCACGCAATTACCCCTCTTCGTTGGAGGCCTCTTTATTTGAAAACAAGATCCCGGTAGAAGTTTTTCAAAATCTGATCAGGGTTTTCAAAGACAACCTGCCCACCTGGCACCGGTACTGGAACTTGAAACGAAGGGCCCATGGGTACAAAAAGTTTCATGTGTATGACATCAAAGCGCCTTTGACATCGGAAAAACCCGAGATCCCTTATCAGCAGGCTGTGGATTGGATTTGTGAAGGCATGGCCCCCTTAGGCGAGGAGTATGTCAGTGCCTTGCGGGCAGGCTGTGAAGAGGAGCGCTGGGTGGACCGGGCTAAAAACCGGGGCAAGCGCCAGGGGGCGTTTTCTTCTGGGACGTACGGCACGAAACCGTTCATCATGATGAGTTACGATGATGATATCTTCAGCCTGAGCACGTTGACCCATGAGCTGGGGCATTCTCTCCATAAATATTACACGCATCGAAATCAACCTTTCATCTACGGACGGTATTCACTGTTCGTCGCTGAAGTGGCTTCAAACTTTAATCAAGCGCTGATCCGGGATCATTTATTCCGGACGCAAAAAGACCCCAATTTCCAATTGGCCTTAATAGAAGAAGCGATGTCTAATTTCCACCGCTATTTCTTCGTCATGCCTACCCTGGCCAGATTTGAACAGGAGATGCACCGCCGTGTAGAAGAGGGTGAAGCCGTGAATGCCCGAAGCATGATTCGCTTGATGGCTGACCTATTCAAGGAAGGATATGGGGATGAGGTAGTCTTCGATCAGGATCGGATCGGCATCACCTGGGCCCAGTTCCAACATTTGTACATGAACTTTTACGTCTACCAGTATGCGACCGGGATATCAGGGGCGCACGCCTTGGCCGACCGGGTGCTCTCCGGAGAACCTCAAGCAGCAGAGGACTATCTGGAATTCCTGTCCGCGGGCAGTTCTGTTTATCCCCTGGAAGCCTTGAAGTCAGCTGGGGTGGACTTAACAGAACCGCAGCCGGTGGAGAAAGCGTTTCAGGTATTGGCGGAGATTGTCGACCGTTTGGAGAGCCTGGTCGAACGCGGGGAAGTCTAAAGACAGAGGGGTCAGGAGATCAAGAGGTCGATTGCAGCAGGCTTTCCCATTCTTTCATCAGCTCGCGTAATGTCTCTTGGGCCGAATCATATGCCCGGCCCAATTGGTGGACCTTTTCGGGGTCTTGAGGTGGGTCCGTCAACTGTGCGGAAAGGCCTTCCAGAGTCTCTTCCAGCTCTTTGATCTGCTGCTCTACCTCCTTCAAGCGGGCCTTTTTACGCCGTTCCTGGGCCAGGGCGCGATTCTTTGAGCGCTTCTCCGCTTGATATTCCCTGGCTTTATTGTCCCCCTCTCTTTGCTCTTTTCTTTGATCTGCCCTCAGTGCCAACTCCTTTTGGTATTCCTGATAAGAACCTGGATACACGTCCAGTCCTTCTTCCCGGACGTCAATTTTCCAGATCTGGGTCGCAAGGGCATTGATCAGGTATCGGTCGTGGGAGACTAAAAGGATGGTCCCCTGATAGGAAGCCAAGACAGCCTGGAGCGTCTCTTGAGATGGGATATCCAGATGATTGGTGGGCTCATCTAAGAGCAGGAGGTTCGCATCCCCTAAGGCTAATTTGGCCAGAGCCAACCGTCCGCGTTCGCCGCCAGAGAGCACGCTCACCTTCTTGAAAGCTTCCTCTCCTCTGAAAAGATATTCAGCCAGATAATGCCGCAGCTTTTCTTCCCGTGGGCGGTCGAAGAGACTGCTGATTTCTTCCAGGACCGTTTTCTGTGGATCGAGGTCCTTATGTGCTTGGGCGAAATATCCCACATCCAGATTGGCCCCCAGCTTCACCTCCCCGTTATAGGGAGGTATTTGTCCGAGTATAGTTTTTAAAAACGTAGTTTTCCCCGCCCCATTCGGTCCGATCAGGGCAGCACATTCCCTGCGTAAAAAGGTGATATCCGGGACAGAAAATAAGGGTTGATCAGAGTCCTGGTAGCCGATTTCCAAATCTTTTGTTCGCAGCACGAGGTCTCCACCGCGCTGTTGGGGACGCAAATGAATTCTCAATCGCTGCGGTTTTTGAACGGGGTTTTTTAGGGCTTGGATGCGCTGGTGGGCTTCTTGAACGCTTAGCGAGCTGGTGGTGGTTTGGACGTCCTTGCTGATCTCTGCCCAGGATTTGTCCTGGATTGCCTGGACTCCGAGCTGTTCAATGGCCTGAATCCGCCTGCTGAGGCGGCGCAATTTCCCCTTTGCCTGTGAAGTGCGTTGGCCGGCGATGTTTCGCTTTACGTAATCCAACTCATTTTCCAGGCGCGTTTTTTCCGTTTGGAACAATTCCTCCCGCCGTCTCCAGCGATCCTGACGTTGGTCGAGATACGCGCTGTAATTACCCCGATAGGTTTCAAAACCAGCCCGGCTCATCTCCCAAATGTGGTCACATACTTCATCGATAAAATACCGGTCGTGGGAAACGATGAGCATAGCCCCTGAGAAATGTTTCAGGTAGCCCTCCAACCACTCGATGGCCTGGATGTCGAGATGGTTTGTAGGCTCGTCCAGGAATAAAAGGTCAGGATTGGTAAGCAGCAAACGGGCCAGAAACGCACGGGTTCGCTCTCCCCCTGAAAGCTTTCGTATTTTTTTATGGAAGTCATCTTCTTCAAAACCGAGACCGCCTAAAACTTGCCGGATCCGGGCTGGATATGTATAGCCACCTTGATCTTGAAACCTCTCCTGCAGCAGGCCATACTGGTCTAAAAGAGATTGGTCCGGTATTTTGGATTCGCTCATCTCCCTTTCAAGGCTTTTAAGCTCTTCTTCCATGTGGATTAAATCATCCACTGCGGTGAGCGCTTCCTCCCATAATGTTTTCTCGGAGTCTATTTTCGCCTCCTGGGGAAGGAAACCAATGGTTATGCCGCCAGCCCGTTGTAATTTTCCACTGCTGGGACTTTCTTTTCCAGCAAGGACCCGCAAAAGGGTGGTTTTCCCAATCCCATTTGCTCCCACCAGAGCTATCCTCGCCTGGGGAGGGATGCTCAAAGATAACCCAGCGAATATGTCTAGCGGTCCGTAAGATTTGGATAGGTTATACGTTGTAATCAGAGACATGGGTTCATCAAAACCTCAATCATCAGCACGGGGAGGTGGCTACGGGGAAGAGATGGCCTGTGAAAAGGATTGCCGGGAGTGTAGAGGATCAAAACACAGCCGTGTTATAATCGCTTTATTGAAAGCGAACAAACTCCTCACCTTAATAATGTTGATCAGGGATATTATAAAACCCAGGTGCTTTTTCTGGCAGGGTATCTAACCCTTGCTGGTTGAGTTTGCAGTGAGTATTTTTTCCCATGGATAACAGACAGGCTGCTCGGAAGCGTTCTCCAGATTGGATCAATATCGTTTTATGGGCTGCATTTCTCGTCTCAGCCAGTGTGACAATTTTCTTTGCCTTTCAAAAGAGGGGGAAACCGGACTCCCCTGAGGAGACCACTCCTCAAGTGTTCACGCCCACACCAGGAAGTTCTTCCGGGGAAGCGCTTCCCACATTGGAAGAGGAAAAAGTATTTCAGGAACGATCCAACCGGCCCGGGAAGGTAAAGTTGAACCTGGATGAACCGGTGGTTGTGCTTTTGACAGGGATTGACAAACGTGAATGGGAGAACGAGGAAGGGCCCGGCTTGACAGACGTGATCGTGGTGGCGGTCTTAGATGCCCAGAATAAGACCGCGGGGCTGCTCTCTCTCCCGCGGGATTTATGGGTTGAGGTCCCGGAGTTTGGGCATCAAAAGATCAACCAGGCGTATCCCTCCGGAGAAGGGTACGGCTACCCCGGCGGAGGGCCCAAGATGTTGATGGAAACTGTCCAGAATCTCTTGGACACAGAGATCGATCACTATGTGAAAGTGGATTTCGAAGCTTTTGTAACCCTGGTGGATGCGGTGGAGGGTGTTTTGGTGGACGTCAAGGAAGAGCTGGTGGTGGATCCAGACCGGGCCCATAAAGGAAAAATGATCCGGTTAAAGCCGGGAGAGCAGGTTCTCCCCGGAAATCTTGCCCTGGGATATGTTCGGACACGGAGTACGGAAGAAGGGGATTTCGGGCGCACGGAGAGGCAGCAGCAGGTGCTGGTCGCCCTCCAAAAAAAGATATTTGATTATGAAATCCTCCCTCGACTGCTGCGAAAGGCGCCGTACCTGTACCGCGACTTATCATCTCATGTGGAAACCAACCTGACGTTGAAGCAGATCACCACGTTGGCATGGGCCCTGAGAGATGTCAATCCCCAGAACGTCGAGCACCGAGTCCTCCGCCAGCCTTTAGTGAAGCCAACCTTCAACAGCCTCGGAGAATACGTGCTTGTCCCGGATAAAGAAATAATCCGGGAAATATGGGGGGAGATCTATCATCAACCTGCAAGTGTCCTCCCTGCCCCCACGGAAGAACTCTCCCAGAAAGAACGCATTCAGGCGGAGAATGCCCGGATTGCGGTTTTAAACGGGACCTCGAGGGAAGGGCTGGCAGGCGAAACCGCTGACCTTCTTTCCTCTCAAGGGTTGAACATCGGCCGGATTGATAATGCGGACCATTTTGAAGGAAATACGATCCTTTACGATTACACGGGAAACCCGGCCACTGTTCAACGAATTCTGAGTTTGATGGAATTGTCGGAAAGCCATCTCTTTCACCGTACTGATGAAGGGCAAGAGGCAGATATTGTCCTCATCTTGGGCTCGGATTGGGCCAGGGAGAATACCCTTCCCTGACAGGCAGTGGGAATCCTTGTCTGGTCGAGAAGGATTAGATTATAATCATATTAGAATCCTGCTGTGTACAAATGGAGGGTTTATGGGAGAGCATGATTTCCAACTCAGAGTTACAAAAGGGTATAAGGTGGGAGAGACATACCCTCTCACTGAAGATGAAATGACCATAGGTCGATCGGAAGAGAACGATATCCCCATCCTGGTCCCGGAGGTCTCGAGGCGGCATGCTGTCCTGACGAAGCAGAAAGAGGGGTACCTGCTGCGGGATCTCGGTTCAACCAACGGCACATTTGTGGACCGCAAAAGGCTTGGTGGCAAATATCTGTTAAATTCCGGGGATACCATCATGCTTGGTGATGAGGTGTATCTGATCTATGAATCGGAGTTTGAAGGAGCGGACCCCCTGGAGGTCACCCCACCTTCACCGATGGAAGTCCCTCAAACCCCTCCTCCTCCAGCGCCGCCAGAGGAACCCCCTGAACCGGCGCCGGAAAAGGCTGTTCCAGCTCCTCCTGCGGAAGCGGGTCCGGCTCCTGATGCTCCGGAAGAGGATAAAATGGAAAAGGAAGGAGGCCAAAAGACCTGGATGTGGGCGGGAATCGGCTGCCTGGTTGTGATCCTTTTTTTGGTCGTCGTGGGTTTGATAGCTTTTGACTATTTGAATCTATATTGCACCCCACCCTTTGATTCCCTGTTTGATTTTCTCTACACCTGTCCATCGTGACGTTGGACGCTTCGTAGTTGGAGAATGAATTCGATACCGGCCCCGAGGTTTCTCTCGGGTCGGTTAATGTTGGATGGCAATTATCATGGATGATGGAGGGAAAACGTACCGGGTTACGCCGACTACCTTCACATACGGGGGAGAAACGTTAGCACGTCTGCCAGATGGACGGGTCGTGTTCATCCCCTATGTATTACCGGGAGAAGAGGTCCGGATTCATTTAACAGAGGACAAAGAAAGGTATGCGCGGGGGAAGGCCCTTGAAATCCTGGAACCGTCTCAGGACCGGATTGAGCCAAGATGTCCCCACTTTGGCGAGTGCGGCGGTTGCCACTACCAGCATATCCCGTATCCGCAGCAGCTGCAGGTGAAAAAGGACATCTTACGCGACCAATGGGAGCGCATCGGGGAACTGACAGATCCGCCTGTTCGCGACACCATCCCTTCCCCTAAGCCCTGGAATTACCGCAATCATGTCCAGTTTCACCTCACCGGAGAAGGCGCCCTGGGTTACAAAGCCTTTCGCTCGGATCAAGTGATCCCTATTCAAGAATGTCATTTACCTGAGAAGGTGCTCAATTTAGTTTGGCCGGTATTGGACGTGGAATATATCCCCGGGTTGGATAAGGTGCGTTTGCGATCAGGAGAAAAGGAAGAGGATGTGCTCCTAGTCCTGGAAAGCAGCGAACCGGAACCAATTCAGTTTCAGGTGGACTTTCCCCTTTCAGCGGTGTACCGCGGACCGGGGGGACAGGTGGTCCTCTCAGGTGACGATTTCACCGTCGTCGATGTGCGGGGGTTTCCTTTTGTGGTTTCCGCCGGATCTTTTTTTCAAGTTAACATCGCGGTTGCAGAAAAGATCATCGACCACCTCTTTGACCTCCTCACCCTCACAGAAGAGACAGTTTTTTTGGATGTGTATTGCGGTGTGGGTTTGTTCAGCGCTTTCTTTGCCCCGAATGTGGGGCGGGTGATCGGCGTAGAATCGGCACCCAGCAGCGTGGAAGATTTCATGCATAACCTTTCCGGGTTTGAAAACGTAGAACTTTATGAAGCCCGGGCGGAAGACGTGCTCTCCCATCTTGACCTTCACCCGGATTTCATCCTGGCGGATCCTCCTCGGGCTGGACTTGCCCCAGAAGCCTTGGACGGCATCCTCGACCTGACCCCCGAGCTGTTTGTGTACGTTTCCTGTGATCCTGCGACCCTGGCGAGGGATGGAAAACGGCTCCGTAGAGGGGGGTATGAACTCATCCAAAGCACACCGTTTGATATGTTCCCCCACACATACCACATTGAAAGCGTGAGTCTGTTCCAGAAGGGATGAGGTCAGAATTCTGGGGATCGGAGGGCGAAAGAGGATCGAATCTGGCTGACTTTGTCAATGGGAGATTGTCCGTATGGCTATAAAATTTAAGAAGATCATCAATTTGACCACGGTTAACCTCAATGTTAAAATTTACTTAACCTGGTTGTATATTGGACGTCCGGCATGAAGCAGTTAACGATGCGATCAAGCCTGGGCATAACCTTTTAAAGGAATCCTGCGATGACCCTCTCCCAACAACGGGTGATCCTGTTGTTCTTTGACAGGGTTCAGTTGGAGTTCATTAAAAACAGACGATTAGGATGGGTTTTGTCCTGTACTGGGAGTCTATTTCGTGAAGTGTGAAATCGAAATAGACTTTTTCATTTTTAATCATGGGAGGAAAAGAATCCGGAAAGCAAAGGAGCCCTTGATAACCTTGGGGGAACATGTTGTCCCCATGATCCTGAGATGGAGGTTTTAGGATGGAGTTGAATCTCGATTTAAATCGTGATATTCCCGTATTAGATTGGGAATCCTATCTGGCAACCCGGACGGAGAGGATGGAGAGTTCAGCTATTCGGGAATTGTTGAAAATCACCCAGAACCCGGAAATCATTTCCTTTGCCGGAGGCCTTCCTGCCCCCGAGTTTTTCCCGCTCAGGGAAGTGGAGGAAGCGTGCTGTTATGTGACCAAAAAAGCGGGTGCAGAAGCGCTCCAATACAGCGCGACGGAAGGCTACAGGCCGTTAAAGGAGTTCCTGGCCCATTCCATGCATAAGTATGGCGTCCCGGCCAATCCAGAAAATGTGCTCTTGACCAATGGATCTCAGCAAGCGCTGGATCTGTTGGGCAAGATCTTTATCGATCCCGGGCAGTTCGTCCTCACCGGGCGCCCGACATATTTAGGCGCGATCCAGGCCTGGAACGCCTATCAGGCACGATTTCACACCGTGAACCTGGATGAGCAAGGTATGATCGTGAGTGAATTAGAGCACGCCTATGAAAAGGTGATCCAGGACAGCGGTCGTCCCCCTGCGTTTATCTACGTGCTGCCAAATTTTCATAATCCCGCGGGCACCACACTGCCCCAAGAACGCCGGGAGAAGGTGGCAGAATTTGCTACGGAACTCGACCTTCCCGTCGTGGAAGATGATCCGTATGGTGAGCTCCGCTATGAAGGGGAGGACATTCCTCCGATCTGCTCCATGATCCCGGAACGGACCATCTATCTGGGGACGTTTTCCAAGACTTTAGCCCCGGGTTTGCGGCTGGGTTGGATCGTCTGCCCTGAAAAATTGATGTCTCGTTTCGTGCAGGCCAAGCAGGGGTGTGATCTGCACACGGGTACCTTCGTCCAGTATGTGGCCAACGACATTTGTCAAAGGGGGATACTGAAGCCCCACGTGAAACGGCTTCGAGAAAGATACCGGGAAAGGCGGGATACCATGCTGGATGCCATGGCGGAGTTTTGGCCCCAAGGCGCCTCCTGGACGCGCCCACACGGGGGATTGTTTCTCTGGGCAAAGGTGCCGGAACACATAGACACATTGCAGTTCCTCAAAGAGCGGGCCATTAAGGAAAAGGTTGCCTATGTGCCTGGCATCCACTTTTATCCTAATCAGGATGGGGGCCGCCATGCCATGCGTTTGAATTTCTCTTACGCTGATCCGGATACGATTGTGGAGGGATCTAGAAGGCTGGGCAAAGCCTTGAAAAAAGGCTTGTCCGAATAAAATAGGCGGAAAGCTAGATTTCCTTATTCATTTCTTTGGGTGTGAAGACCACTTCTTCTTTCCCTGTTAACTTTTCCTGGATCTTGCGGATGATGAGATCCAGGTGGGCCCCATTGGCGACGAAATCCAGTGCATCCCCGGGAATGGTGAGTACAGGGCAGTGCTGAAAATCCGCCACCCAACGCTCATATAAATCATTGATCTGTTCCAAGTAAGCTGGCTCGATCCCCTCTTCATAATCCCTGCCGCGGTTTTTGATCCGCTGCACCAAGGTAGGAACGGAAGCCCGGATGTAAATGACCAGATCCGGTGGGGGCAGGAATTCTACCAGGACCTGGTAAAGGTCTTTGTAGGTTTGATAATCACGATCGTTGATTTGCCCTTGTTGGTATAGGTTGTGAGCAAAGATCTCTGCATCTTCGTAGACTGTACGGTCTTGGACCACATTACCGGGAAGAGACATCAAGTTTTTGTGGGCCCGTAAGCGCCTGGTGAGGAAAAAGATCTGGGAATGAAAGGCCCAGGAGCGCATGTCTTGATAAAAATCAGCCAGGTAAGGATTTTGATCCTCGGGCTCAAAGCGGGGGGTCCATTCCAGATAATGAGACAGCTTTTCCACTAATGTCGTTTTTCCAACGCCGATGTTCCCGGCCACCGCGACAAATTTATCCATGATTTCTCGGATCACTCCTTGATCTAAAAGTTTGATTTCAGGTAAGCAACCGCTTTATTTTGGGAATCTGACATCATCAAAGAAAGTAAATGCCCCGGATGCTGCTTTCTGACATCTATTAAATACAGGACATCCTGATATTGGGTTTCCTCAGGCATGATCTCCCCGAGCATATTCTCAGATTGGTAGAAAAAATCTTTTTTGAATATCGTTTGTTCGTCATCGATGTCTACAGCCAGGGGGTAGATATTCGCTTCTACGAGATCCTGAAAAAAATGTGTCCCGAATGAGGGGTCCGGTTCCCTGCCGATTTTCTGGCCGGAGAGTTCGATTAAGGCTTTCGTGTGGTAGATGTCGGAATAACTGACGTGGATCCCAAGATCGGGGTTATTGGTTCCCCACCGACCTGGTCCGACGCAGATGAACGTTTCATTTGCCAATTGAGCGTTCGCTCGGCCAATGGCGCGTCCTAACGAGAAGCGTTCGCCTTTGGTGGGAAGGGCGTAATACTTTTCAGGGGGGACGAATAAAACGTAGCGGATGTTTTCCACCTTGCCCCGGGGGATCATGCGGTGAGAACTGAAAATGATGTCCTTTTTTTCAAGGTCATCAGGGATTTCCACTTCAACCATTTCGGAATGACTTTGGGGCCGACACTGCAAGAGGGTGATGGTCAGCTCCCCTTGGGGTGATATATGGATGGTGAACTCCATGTCCACCGGGCCCCGGTAGTGCTTTTCCAAGGTGGTGAGCATGGTGCGCATATGCTTGCTGAAGGCTGTTTTTTGCAGCAAACCATCAAAGGTGAGAACGAAATCCTCGGGGTCTTTTCCCAGGGGGAGGCTTCGGATGGCGGAGAGATAATCACCTTCGTCGACCTCGGCAAGATAACGTAAAGGGGGGTACCGGGCTGTGAGCACTTTTTTCACAGGGAGGGTTTCTTTGCGGTTGCTTTCCAGGTTGATCAGATCAACTTGGTGCTGTGTGTAATGTCTGATTTCTTTTACCGTCTTTTCAGGGCGAAGGAAGGGGTGGCTGAGGCCAACCAACCGAGGGTAATCGTCCCCCACACGTTCGACAGCCCGGGTTCCCAGGCCCCATACCATGCGGAGGAAACCCGCTTCCCGTTCTATTTTCGGCGTCCAACGGAAGATGTTGCGGCTGAACCCGACCCCGGAAGCGTGGGGGAGGTAGTAATTTTGAAAACGTTCTCCCTGCACGACCTGGATGAGGATGGCCAGGCGTTCATCATAATCCAACAAGCCTTGTTTCCGGCGGTAGAGTAGGGCATCTGGGTTGACCGAGCTGGCATAGACCTGGGCGATGGCTTGGGTGAGGTCGCGGTAGTTCTCTTCAAGAGAACCCTGGTTGGGGCAGAACACGCTCTCATATTTTCCGGCAAAAGAGGTCCCAAAGTTGTCTTCCAACAGGCTGGAAGAGCGGACGATGATGGGCTCCTTCCCCAGATTAGCGAGCATTTTCCTCAAGCGCTTTTCTATGTCGGGGGGGAACTCTCCCTGTTCATACTCCTGGACGATTTGGGGATAATCAATGCGGATCTCATCCGCGGTCTTGTATTTTTGGTTGTGCCAGTGCATGAGATTGTTATAGGACATGAAGGTATACATCACACCGGCGCCCAGATAATAGGATCGGGGGATATTGAGGGAGCCCGTGATCTCTTCATCCCCCACCGTTCTCATAATCCGGTAGGCTAACAACATCCCTGCGGCTTTTCCACCGATCTTCCCGTATCCGATTTTCCGGTGCTGGATGTCGATCAGATCTTGAATCTGGAACCATTCCTTGGCGATGTTGATGTAGGCCAGATGGTCACTGATAATTTTGCGGATGAGGACGACAATGATCTCCTGCAAGCGAGGGGTTTGCTCTTTTGCTTGATTGGGGGGAAGTTTGGTGATCGCTTGCGCGTGGTCGAAGAGCATGTCAATGGGGGCCAGTTCAGGGTTTAATGAGACGGAAACGTCCTGAAGGCTGGTCTGCGTGTCCGATAATGCCTCTTTGACAATTTTCTCAAAGCGCTCGAAGGGCAGATTATAACCAAAGTAGAAATCAGTCAAGGTGTCCCGCACACGCGAAAGACGGACCTCCCACATTTCGGCCGTTTCCTCGCCAAAAGGGTCTTCCAATCCCTCCCTTTTTTGCGATTGGCGGGCTTGTTTGCGGACTTCTGCTTCAAATTGTTTGGGGGTGATCACCCCGGCGTCAAACATGGCTTGGCGCATGCATTCGCGGATGTGGGTTTTTAGGATGGGATATTGAGCCAGCGCCAAATAAATACGCGTGGCCTGGTCAGAGTGGGGGATAGGAAAGGTCATTTCTTTTTCATTTCAATATTAAGAACCCGGTTTCACGACCTGAAACCGGGATCTAGATTGGACTGGGGTAATGAACGCTGGTTCAATTACCCAAATGCATGGGCATGATCACATGAAGGAAATTCTCTTCCCCCACCGGACGGATCACGCCCGGGCTGGTTGGTTTGGTTGTCTCCAGGACCACGTTCGGGGTGTCGATCACATCCAGGACCTCTCGTAAGTACCGGACGTTGAAAGCGATGATCAGGTCTGGACCTTCAATGGTCGCGTCTAAGATGGATTGACTGGAACCTGTCTCTTCCGATTGGCCGGAAATTTCCACTTCTCCCGGTTCCATGTCTTCGTTCCCGGGAGAGATGTTGATCTGGGCGATCAACGAACCTTCGCGGGCGAAGATCTCCGCTTGTTTGCATGCTTTTAAAAAAGCGGAGGAGGAAATCAGGGTCCGGGTCTGATAATTTTTGGGTATGATTTGCTGGTAATCAGGAAAAGTTCCTTCAATTAATTGGGAGATCAGTTCAGAGTTTTTCGTTCGAAAGATTACCTGTCCTCTGCCCGGGGGGAGAGACATGGTAACCACTTCACTGCCGTCTTCGCTGATGCGTGCCAACTCACTGAGGGCGCGCCCTGGAATGACGACTTTGAAGGGCTTCTCGACGGGAGAGGAAAGGTTGGCAGTGCGCACGGAAAGCCGGAAGCCGTCCGCTGCCGCCAGAGTCAGCTCATCTTCTTTTGCTGTGACAAGCACACCGGTGAGGATGGGTCGGGCTTCATCTTTGGAAGCGGCAAATACCACCTGCCGGATCATTTCTTTCAGGTCTTTGACATTGATCTCCACACCGGGTTCCTGGTCAGGGGTGGGCATGGGTGGAAATTCTTGGGCATCAATGCATTTGATATCCGTGTTCAAGGAACCGCTTTGCACATTCAACGTTTGGGTGTTCGCGTTGAGGGTGATGTTTGTCTTGTCAGGGGGAAGGGTGCTCACTAAATCCGAGAAGGTCCGGGAGGGGACTGTGGTTGAGCCCTCTTCTTCTATTTTGGCGTTGATCCAAGAAGTAATCCCCAACTCCAGGTTGGTGGCTGACAACCGCAGCCTGCCTTCGTCCGTGGCCACCAAGATATTGGAGAGCACGGGCAGGGTACTGCGGGGAGAGACGGCGCGGGAAACGATGCTCAAGCCATGAGCTAATTCTTCTTGCAGGACAGAGAACTTCATAGGCATAACCCTCGTCTTCTTGGTGTGGTCTTGATTCTGTATATAGAGTATACAATGATCCCCAAAAAAATGCCAGTCAGGAGAGGGTTCAGGAGACGGGCAGCAAGCGGGGAAGAGGGGTGGGCGGTGCGGTAGTGATGGGGCCCCAAATTGACAGCAAATAGCCGCCATGTTATAATCCGCCCAGCAATTAAATACATGCCTCTTAAGGCACTCTTATCCAGAGAGGTGGAGGGATCGGCCCTGTGAAACCTCGGCAACCGGTCAGCGAGATCTTCGTTGAAGATGGTGCCAACTCCGACAGACGGGTTCTGGAAGATGAGAGGGCAAGAGCGATTTTGGTGCCCTTTCTCAGAAGTCAGAAGGGGCAGCTTATTTTAAAATAAGATACGCTCACCACGTGGAGGATGTATGGATATCACCCTGAATAATGTAGCCAGCATGTTGTTCACCTCAGAGTCGGTCACGGAGGGTCACCCGGATAAGATGTGTGACCAGATCAGCGATGCGGTGTTGGATGCCTGCTTGGCGCAGGATCCGAGGTCACGGGTGGCCTGCGAAGTGGCCACCAAGACCGGATACGTCATGCTCCTGGGGGAGATCACCACAGAGGCAGAGGTCAATTACGACGAACTGGCTCGCGAAGTGATTACCGGGATCGGCTACGACCGGGCCAAGAAGGGTTTTGACGGACAGACATGCGGCGTGCTGGTGGCCATCTCCCAGCAGTCGGGCGATATTGCTCTGGGGGTAGATGAAGCCCTGGAAGCCAAAAAGGGGGAGATGACGGAAGCGGAGATTGAAGCCGTCGGAGCCGGCGATCAGGGAATGATGTTCGGGTACGCCTGCAATGAGACACCGGAACTGATGCCCATGCCCATTTATCTGGCCCATAAACTCGCCCGCCGCCTGGCTGCTGTGCGCAAAGACGAGACCCTGGAGTGGGTTTACCCGGATGGAAAAACCCAGGTGACAGTGGAATATGAATACGGGAAGCCAAAACGCGTGGATACGGCCTTGATCAGCACCCAGCATGCCCGGGATATTTCCCAGGATGAAATTCGAGAAGCGATGATAAGGCATGTCATTCGACCCATCCTCCCCGAGGATTTGGTAGATGATGATCTCAAGATTCTGGTCAATCCCACGGGGCGGTTCGTGACCGGAGGGCCGATGGGGGATGCGGGGATGACGGGAAGGAAGATCATGGTCGACACCTACGGGAGCATGGGGAGGCACGGCGGGGGCGCGTTCAGCGGCAAGGACGCCACCAAGGTGGACCGCTCGGCAGCTTATGCGGCGCGGTGGGCGGCAAAAAACGTGGTCGCTGCTAAATTGGCTAACCGCTGCGAGATTCAGGTGGCCTACGCCATCGGCGTGGCCCACCCCTTGAGTGTCAACGTGGAGACCTTTGGCACGGGACGGGTGGAGGATGCGCAGATCGTTGAGTTGGTCCAGGATCACTTTGATCTGCGGCCGGGGGCGATCATCCGCGACCTGGGCCTGAGGCGTCCGATCTTTCAGCAGCTGGCAGCTTACGGTCACTTCGGTCGCGATGATCTGGACCTGCCCTGGGAGCGCACGGACAGGGCAGAAGCCCTGCGGGAGGATGCCGGGTTGTGATCAAGGCATCAGGCTGTATGGGATAATGGACAAAACCATAGAAACCCAGGTTGTGATAAGCCTGGGTTTCGTTTCATGCCGTTTAAGCCGGGAATAGCATGTGACTTCTGGGATAAAAAATGGTTTATCTTTTAATTTTAATGTTGAAGGTTGTTCTATTCATTTAACTGAATTTTATTAAGGTATCCAGAATCATGAATGACGATCACGAGCAAGTCCCCTGGCAGCAAAACCTCCGCGCTATGTGGTTTGCGGAGTTGGTGGCCATCATCGGCTTTGCTGTCGTCCTCCCCCTCTTGCCGCTTTATGTCAAAGACCTCGGGGTGGAAGGCGAGCGGCAGGCCCGGATCTGGTCCGGGTTGATCTTCTCCGCCCATTCAGTGACCATGGCTATTTTCGGTCCCATTTGGGGTTCCTTGAGCGACCGTTATGGCCGTAAAGTCATGGTCGAGCGGGCCATGTTTGGCGGGGCGGTGATGATGACTTTGATGGGATTCGCCCAAAGCCCCCTGCAGTTGACGATCCTGCGGGCCATACAGGGAGCGCTGACCGGGACCGTGGCAGCGGCGACGACCCTCGTGGCCACCAGTGCCCCCAAAGAGCGCAAAGGATATGCCCTGGGCACCCTCCAGATGGCCATTTATTTCGGCGCATCTGTGGGCCCTTTGTTGGGCGGTGTGGTGGCAGATACCCTTGGTTTCCGGGCCGCGTTTTACATCACCGGGGGGCTGCTGCTCACCGCTGGAGTGGCGGTTCTGATCTTTGTCAAAGAACCTTCTCGTGAAGAGCCGTTGATTAACCCAGCCAAGAAAACCGGGGAAAAGATGACCCTGCTTGAGCGGGTATGGGGTTATTTGTCCCCGGCCCTGGCATCTGGGCCTATCCTGGGGGTACTTGTGGTGCGCCTGCTGCTGATGTTGGGTTCCCGACTGCCAAGACCCACGCTGCCCCTCTTCGTGGAGGCGATTTCCTCGCCCGGCGCGCGAGTGGCGACCATCACTGGGGTCATCACCGGGGCCGGCGCGCTGGGTGGGGCAGTGGGGGGTAGAGAGCTTGGTAAACTCAGCGACCGTGTTGGCTACCGCAAAATCCTGATTTCCTGTGCTTTGCTCTCTATCGTGTGTTACACGGGCCAATCGCTGGTGGAGCGCTCATTATGGTTGGCCCCTTTCCAGATTGGGATCGGCCTAGCTATGGGTGGGATTTTGGCTTCGGTAAGGGCGTTGCTGGCTGATTTAGCGCCGGAAGGGCGGGAAGGGGTCGTGTACGGCGTGGAGAACAGCGTATCCTCGGTCGCCAATGCCATCGGACCTATGACGGGCAGCGCGCTCGCTGCAGCGATTGGGCTCCGCGCGCCTTTCCTGGCCGCCTCCCTGGTGTTTGGTGGGGCGGTCTTGGCCATCTTAAAACTTCTCCCCCGGGATTAACCTCACTACTATTGACATTTTTATATAAGGTGGTGAGTTGAGATTTCAGAGGCGTAGAAATAACTGGGGAAGGAGAACGTAAATACGGTATATTTTCTTCCATCCAGAATACGTGGTTATCTTGTCTTAAGAGGAGGCCTTTCAGGTAAGAGGTTTTTCTAAGCCATGAGCCTGCAGCAGGGTCTGGTCCGCCATTAATTCTTGGGTGGGTCCGTCCGCCACGATCTTCCCCTGGTCCATGATCACCATGCGCGGAAAGACCTCCTCCACGAAGAGCATATCGTGGGAGGAGACGAACATGGTCAACTCCATCTCTTCCATGAACTCGATCAGCGAGCGCCGGGCGCGGGGGTCCAACCCGCTGGTGGGTTCGTCGAAAACCAGGATGTCGGGCTGCATGGAGAGCACGGTGGCGATGGCGATGCGTTTTTTCTCTCCCAGGCTCAGGTGGTAGGAAAGGCGGTCGGCATACTCGGACATCCCCACCTGTCCCAGTGCGCTCTCCACCCGTTCGTGAATTTCCTCTTCCTCCAGACCCATGTGCAGGGGCCCAAAGGCCACGTCCTCGAAGACCGTGGGAGAGAAGAGCTGGTCGTCAGGATTTTGAAAGACCATCCCGATCCGGGATCGGATCAGAGGGAGGTTGTCCTCCGTGAGGGGGAGGTCCATGATCTGAATTTCCCCCTCTCCCTGGTAGATGCCGTTAAGTTGGAGCATGAGGGTGCTTTTCCCGGCTCCATTGGGCCCCACCAGAGCGACTTTCTCGCAAACTCCAATTTCAAGGCAGATGTCCTTGATGGCGCGGTGGCCGTCCGGGTAGGAGTAGCTGACATCTTTCATTGCCAGCGCGACGCTGTCGCATTCCAGAAAAGAGGGAAGGGGTTGGTCTTCGGGATGTTGAATAGGCATATGGAATCCAATTTCTAGGGGGTATTCCCTTCAGGAGTTTATCAGAAATGGGCCATGATTTGGAGGAGGATCAGGGTCAAGACGCTTCCACCCAATGTGACCCAGTCCTTGGCCTGCATGATATGGGGGTTAAGGGTCAGGAGGTGGCCCTGGTATCCTCTGTCCTGCATGGCCTGGTAAATCCTCTCGCTGCGCTCAATGCTCCGTAAGAACAACTGCCCCACCATGCTCCCGCCTACTTTCACATTCCAGGATAGAGAGGTCCCGCCTTTCCGACCGGGCAGTTTTGCGCTCCGGGCGGTCCGGGCCCGGATCAGGCGCCGGGCTTCATCCAGGAGCACGAACAGATAGCGGTACATGAAGGAGATCGTGGAAACCAGGATAGGAGGGATTTTAAGATGGCGCAGGG
>JAGXKM010000153.1 GCA_018335275.1 Anaerolineales bacterium
CCGCGCGGCCTGCGGGCGGCCCTGGTGGACATTGACATCATCTACCATCTTGCCAGTGAGGAACGCCACGGCGGGGAGGCAGATTTACTGCAAACGGACATCCAGGGCACGAAAACGCTGCTTAAAGCCGCGGAAGATGCCGGTGTGGACCGGTTTTTCTACCTCAGCCATCTGGGCGCGGATCGGGCATCCGCCTTTCCGGTGATGACCGCCAAGGCGATCGCCGAAGAGAGCATCCGGAAAAGCAGCCTGGATACCACCATTATCCGCAGCGCAGTGGTCTACGGCCAGAACGACCACTTCACCACTGGATTGGCAAAATTGCTTAAACTTATCCCATTCGTGTTTTTCATGCCCGGGGACGGGGATACGCTGCTCCAACCCCTGTGGATCGAGGACCTGGCCACCACCCTGGTCTGGGCCCTGGATGATGATGACACCCGCAATCAGGTCTACGAAATAGGCGGACCGGAACACTTGACCTTCCGGGAAATCGTGGAAACCCTTCTCAAGACCCTGGAGATAAGGAGACTCCTTGTCCCCGTCCAGATCCCCTACCTTCGATTCCTGACCATCTTCGCGGAATACCTTTTCCCCTCTCCTCCCACCAACGTCTTCTGGCTGGATTATCTGGCAGCCAACAGGACCAGCTCTTTGACCACGCTGCCTCACCACTTCAACCTCCTTCCATCTTATTTTGAAAAACGGATCGAATACCTGGAAGATCAAAAATGGGGCAGGAAAGCCTGGCGTTCCCTGTTTTCTAAAAACCAGAAATAGGGGTCAGCCTGGATTGAAATCATTCAGAACAGATCATTGCAGGATTGGCTCAAAAAAAGCGCACATACAAAGTGAGGAACCATGGATATTCATGACATCTCTCTTCCCTTAAGCAATGACCTTCCCAGCTGGCCGGGAGACCCCCGTCCCCGGATCAAGCGCATCCATAACATCTCGGAGGGAGACGATTCCAACGTCACCCACCTCTCGATGACAGCCCACACGGGGACGCACATCGACGCCCCCGACCATTTTCTGGATAGCGGGGAAACTCTGGACCAGATCCCGCTCGGATTATTCATTGGACCCGCGCAGGTCGTGGAACTCCCCTCCGGGAGGGACATCACGGCGGACATGATCCAGGAAGCGGACATCCCAGCCTATACGAAGCGCATCCTCTTCAAGACCCGCAACTCTCAGCTCTGGCAGCAGGGGGTGAAAGAATTCCAGAAGGACTTCATGGCCTTAGATGAAAAGGCCGCGGAATACCTCGTCTCCCGGGATGTGGAGGTGGTTGGCGTGGATTATCTGTCCGTGGCCCCCTTTAGAGCTCCTAAAGCCACCCACCAGATCCTGCTGGAGGGCAAGGTGCTGATCATCGAAGGGCTGGACCTCTCCGGCATCGAATCCGGCCAGTACACCCTGTACTGCCTGCCGCTGAACATCCCAGAGGCAGAGGGCGCCCCTGCCCGCGTCCTGCTGGGGCGATAAATCTAATATGAGTTCAGTTAGTCCATCTTTGTTACAATGAAAACATATGATGGATCTACAAAAGAGAAACCCATGAAAACTATGCTGCATCCAGGGCTGATCTCCGTTTTCCTATTCCTGATTATCACCAGCTGCGCAACAACCCCCAGCACTCCCCAAGGAGGTGCAAAGATGTCCCTTGACCTCACCAGTTCCGCATTTGAAGAAGAAGACAGGATCCCCGAAAAATACACCTGTGACGGCCCAGACCTTTCTCCCCCATTGGCCTGGTCCGGCGTGCCAGAGGAGGCGGAAAGCCTGGCTCTGATCGTCGATGACCCCGACGCGCCAATGGGCACCTGGGTGCACTGGGTTCTCTTTCATCTCCCCCCGGAAACCTCAGCATTGGCGGAGGATGCATCCGGCGGGGGCACAGAAGGGGTGAATGATTTCAACCGGACGGGGTATGGGGGGCCCTGCCCGCCGCCTGGAAAGCCTCACCGCTATTTCTTTAAACTTTATGCCCTCGATACCACCCTGGACCTTGGGTCTGAAGCGAAGAAAAAGGACGTCCTGAATGCCATGGAAGGCCATATCCTGGCCCAGGGACAGCTGATGGGAACCTTCAGCCGCTGATTCAAAAAAGCGAATCACTGCTCCCTAAAGATAAGAAAGAACCCCCTGGAGATACCCCTTCAGGGGGTTTTTGGGTCACGGTTTCCTAATCGGCAATTTACCTTGGAGAGCATGGATACCCTCAATCCCCATCCATGGCATCCTCCACCTGGTCATAAAACCAGCTCCTGACCCCGGCCTGTTTCACGGTTTCCCGCAGCTTTTCAGAGCGCTTCTGGCGTTCCTCTGGAGACATCTCGAGGGCCTGATGGATGGCCTGCGCTGTCCCGTAGATATCAAAGGGAGAAACTGCCAAAGCATGTTCACCTAACTCCTCAAACGCCCCGGTTTGCTCGGAGAGCACTAAGACCCCATCATTCTGATTCACAAGGGCACCCTCTTTGGCAACCAAATTCATCCCATCCCGGATAGGGTTGACTAAAAGCACGGAAAAGAGCTGCATGGCTGCGATCGCCCGGGGGTAGTTATCACCGATGATCAGCCGAACGGGCTCCCAGACGGACTCGCTGAATGTAGCGTTGATCATCCCCGCTTCCGCCATCACCTGCTCCATGTAATCCTGGTATTCCTCCACTTCCATCCTGGAGGGCACTAAAAGCCCGATCATCTGAACCTTCCCATGATACTCGGGATGGGACTCCAGGAAAGCGCGGTAGGCTTTCAAACCGCGGATGATGTTCTTACTCGGTTCAATGCGGTCCACGCGGAGAATGAGCTTGCGGTCGCTGATAAAATTCACCAGCTGTGACTTCCACAATTCCGTTTCATCTGTCCCCGCCAGGGTCTGCACCTTATTCACGTCAATGGAGATCGGGTAAGCGTTGGCACGTACTTCACGCCCGCTGACGAAAATGCGGTCCCGATGCCCTCGAGAATCCACTTCGTCCAGGAAATAACGGCAGGTCTGCACGAAATTAAAAGCGTCCGTCTTGGTCTGAAAACCAATCCTATTTGAGTCCAGCAAGCTGGTCAGCAAGGCTTCCCGCATTTCTCTGGGTAGGATATTCCATGTGTCATGGCTGGGCCAGGGGATATGAATGAAGGGTTGGATCTGGACTTCATCCCCCAGCAGTTCGCGCAGGTAATGGGGCACCATGTACAGCTGGTAATCCTGCGGGAAGATCAATATCCGGCGGTCCCGGTCCCGCACGCTGTCGGCGATCGCTTCCGCGAGTTGTTTGTTCACCTTTAAGTACCCTTCGTACCACGCCTCCCAGGTTTCCTCCGTGATATTCGGCGTCCGGGGCGTGTCCCACAATTGGTGGTGAATGAACCACAACAACGGATTCGCGATCTGATGGTAATACCCATGATAGGCTTCGGGATCCGGGGTGATCAGCCGTAAAAGGATATCCTGGATTTTGATTTCTTTTTTTTCCTGGGCCTCCACCCACCGGCGGTCATCCTCACTCATGGCTGCCGCCACCCAGAGTACTTCATGTTTTTCAGCAAGCGCGCCTAAAGCGGTGACCAACCCTCCAGAACCCCGCTGGACATCGAACTCCCCATTCTCTTTCGCCTTAAAGGAAAATGGACCCCGGTTGGATGCGATGACGATCAAGGGCTCCAGCGATTCTCTGACCTCGTCTGCTGGCATAGTACCTCCCAGTGCTTCCACCATACTCAATTTCTACTTCTTTATTGTACTATCCTTCTCCCTGCATGGACACGTTAACCGTTTTTACCCAAGCATGACCCCAAATCTGAAAATATGCCAGGGGTTCAGGTCCTAAAAACAAGAAAACTTGCCAGCGGGGAGAGGGTCTGCTATAATCGCGGATAGATAAGGGCGCGTAGCTCAGCTGGTAAGAGCGCACGGTTCACATCCGTGAGGTCGATGGTTCGAGTCCATTCGCGCCCACTGCCGCAAGCCAAAGGCTTGCTAACGGGAGAACGGATAAACACCGTTCTCCGGTTTTTTT
>JAGXKM010000154.1 GCA_018335275.1 Anaerolineales bacterium
AACCAGATCTTCCCTCAAACATCGACCCATGTACCGGAAGGGGAACTCACGTTACCCAGCTTTTATCACACGGTAAAAGCACTCGACCAGGTGACCGATGTGGATTATTACCTCCCCGGTTGCCCTCCCGAACCCCCTCAAATCTGGGCGGTCCTCCAGGTCATCGCTGGAGCTCTCACGGAAGGAAAAGAACTCCCCCCCAAAGGCTCAGTCGTTGGCGCTGGACAAACCGCGGTATGTGAAGAGTGCCCCCTGGAAAAGAAAGAAAAGACCATCGCCCGTTTTTACCGCCCCTACGAAATCAACCCTGATCCCGATCAATGTCTGCTTGAACAGGGGATCATGTGCATGGGGCCGGCCACACGGAGCGGATGCGGCGCGCTTTGCCCTCAGGTGGGGATGGGGTGCCGGGGCTGCTACGGACCGACGGAAGACGTCGAAGATCAAGGAGCGAAAATGCTCTCCGCAATCGGTTCCGTCCTTGATGCTGGTGATGAAACCATGGAAGAAGACGAATTAGAGGCCCTGATTGAGGAAGCTGTGGAAACCATCGCAGATCCCTCAGGGACATTTTACCGGTTTAGCATGGCGCATTCGATTCTCCAGCGCGTCAAGAACGGAAAAGGAGAAGGCTAATGGAACGAATATCAATTGACCCAATCACACGTTTGGAAGGACACGGCAAAATCGAGATTTTCCTGAATGATGAGGGAAATGTGGACAATGCCTATTTGCAAATCCCCGAGCTGCGCGGTTTTGAGCAATTCTCAATCGGCAGGCCAGCAGAAGAAATGCCCCGGATCACAAACCGGATCTGCGGCGTTTGCCCGGAAGCCCATCACATGGCTGCCACAAAAGCTCTGGATGATCTCTTTAACGTAGAGCCCTCTTCAGCTGTCAAAAAGCTCCGGGAGCTTTTCTACTCAGCCTTTTATGTCACAGACCACACGGTCCACTTCTACGCCCTTGGCGCTCCTGATTTCGTGCTCGGCCCGGAATCAGATCCAGCGAAAAGAAACATCTTAGGGGTGATCCATAAAGTGGGTGTGGAGATCGGCAAACAGGTCATCGAGTGCCGCAAACGTAATCATGAAATCATCCAGATGCTTGGTGGACGCGGCATCCATCCCGTCGCTGGGCTACCCGGAGGCTGGAGCAAAGCCATGACTTCTGAAGAGCGGGACCAAATAGAAGAGTGGTCCCGGCAAAATGTGGAGTTCGGTCTTTTCAGCCTTGAATTATTCGATGACGTGGTTCTGGGTAACCAGGAATACCTGGATTTGATCCTTTCGGATGCCTTCACACATGAAACCTATTACATGGGAACGGTGAATGAAGATAACCAGGCCAACTTCTATGACGGAGATATCCGGGTTGTGGGTCCTGATGGGGAAGAATTAGTCAAATACCCCCCCAGTGAATACCCGGCTCATGTTGCTGAACGCGTTGAGCCCTGGTCCTACCTGAAATTCCCCTATCTGAAAGATGTGGGATGGAATGGCTTCGCGGACGGGAAGGACAGCGGCGTATACTGCTGCACCCCCCTCTCACGTCTCAATGCCTCAGATGGTTTGGCCACTCCTAAAGCTCAGGAGCATTTTGAACGCTTCTATGAAACATTGGGTTCTGAGAAAATTAACGGACGATATCAACCCGTACATCACCGTTTGGCAACCCATTGGGCCCGGCTGATTGAACTCCTGTATTCCGCCGAACGCATGGTGGAACTAGTCCAGGACCCCGAAATCACCAGCCAGGACGTCCGGACTGTGGTCACAAACACCCCGGATGAAGGAGTAGGCAGCGTGGAAGCTCCCCGGGGGACGCTGACCCATCACTACAAGACGGATGGGAACGGGATCCTCACCGATGTCAACCTCATTGTGGGAACCACGAACAACAATGCACCCATCGCCATGTCCATCAAGAAAGCTGCCCAGGGTTTGATCAAGAACGGTGAGGTCTCCGAAGGTTTGCTCAACATGGTAGAGATGGCCTTCCGCAACTACGATCCCTGCATGTCCTGTGCCACTCACTCGCTTCCCGGAAAGATGCCCCTTGAAGTCAAGATTTATGATGCAGACGGGGAAGAGCTCGAAACGCATCAGCAGTATGTCGACTGAGCGAGCAACAGCTGGAACATAAATAAAACGAAAAGTAACCAGTTGCTTTTGGACTTCCCTAAGGAACTGGTTACTTTATGTTAGACAAAGAAGAAACCATGAAAACCCTGATCATCGGTTTGGGGAATCCTATCCTTACAGACGACGGCGTGGGCGTTAAGGTTGCCTATCAACTGCAGGAACTAGTGGACGAAAAAAAATATCCTGAGGTGACCATTACAGAAGCCAGCGCGGGGGGTATCCGGTTAATGGAGGCCATGCTGGGATATGACAGGGTCATTCTCATCGATGCCTTTTTACTTGATGAAGAAAAAACACAACCGGGACGGATTCATCGCCTGACGTTGGATCAGCTTGGGAGTTTAAGCCCCACCCAACACAGCGCCAGTGCACACGATACCACCCTGTTTACCGCCTTGAAAGCTGCCCAGGAAATGGGCTACCGTACACCTCCAGAGGTAATTGTCTTTGCTGTTGAAGTTCAAAATATCCTGGAATTTAGCGAAACTCCCACCCCCCAGGTCGCGAAAGCCATCCCTGAAGTGACCCAAATGGTGCTGGAAGAGCTCTCCAGCTAAAACGCACCTTACAACCTCTTGATCATTCTCACCTGAAAAGCACCTGAGCCCCCGCCTGTCCCTGCTGCAATATGTGTTCAAAGAAGCTGTTCGCTGAAAAGTATTAACGGAAATATTCGGGATTCTGATATAGCTAAAATTCGAGACCATCAGCTCGATGATTGATTGAAATCCTGCTTCACTTAACCCCCTTTGGGGGCTTTTTGCTTTAAAACTCTACCGATATTTTTGAAGAATTTGTTTCCCGAACCAAAAAAAGATCAGTATGCTTACCACAGGGATCAACCCACCCAACAGGCAAAGTACCCCCATCAAAGCAGATGTTTGCCCATAAAAAAGATAAATCAATCCCACACCGATCACGAAGATCAGAAACAGGAACCCCAAAATCAAGAGGAAGTGGGTCTTCCGCGCATATTTCCGGAGATCCCTACTCACCTTCGTAATCCCCTCCAGGCACTGGGATTTTATCCAGAACGTTCTGGATGATCTCAGCGCTGGTCAGGTCCTCCAACCGGGCAGAAGAACTTAAAATGATTCGGTGGCTCAAAGCAGATTGGATGAGAGTCATCACATCATCAGGAATGACAAATGTCCTGTCATGCATAGAGGCCCAGGCTTGACAGGCACGGGAAAGAGCCAAACTCCCCCTGGGACTTGCTCCCAAATACACATCTTCAACGTTTCTTGTTTCCTGGACCAGATGCACGATATATTCTTTGACCTGATCAGCAATGTACACCTCTCGGACCCACTTTTGGGCTTCCAAGATCTCTTCTTCACTTACCACGGGTTCCAGGGTATGAAAAGGATGTTGGATTTTTTGCCTTTCCAGGACATCGATTTCATCCTTAGCCTTGGGATACCCCAAGCGGACCTTGATCAGAAAGCGGTCTAATTGAGCTTCCGGCAGGGGAAATGTCCCTTCGTATTCAATGGGGTTTTGAGTAGCCAAGATCATAAAGGGTTGGGGCAGATCATGAGTCACACCACTGACGGTCACCTGCCTTTCCTGCATGGCTTCGAGAAGAGCAGCCTGTGTTTTTGGTGTGGCCCTGTTCACTTCATCTGCCAGCACAATCTGGTTGATGATGGGTCCGGGCCGGAATTCAAACTCCATATCAGCCTGATTATAGATATACACCCCCGTGATATCGCTGGGTAGCATATCGGGCGTACATTGAATGCGGTTAAAAGTACATCCAATGGATCGGGCTAAGCTCCGAGCCAACATGGTCTTTCCTACACCGGGAACGTCCTCAATGAGCACATGTCCTTGACAGAGAAGGCCCAAGACAGTCATCTCTACGGCCTC
>JAGXKM010000034.1 GCA_018335275.1 Anaerolineales bacterium
ATCCCAGTATTCGATGGTCACACTGACGGTGTAATCCGGATCTGGGGCCACTGTGGGGTAAGGCGACGAGGTCGGGTTCGATTCATAGGGAGCGTTTTTAATGAGTTCGGATTGGGATCGGGCCAGGGATTCAGCTGTCACCAGATCATCAATTTTTCGAACTCCAATAGCCCCGGTGGTGATCATGGTCACCAGGATAATGATTCCCAGGCCGATAATGGCTATCGTTACCAGCTCCTCTACCAGGGTGAACCCGCTTTCTTCTTGTAGAGAGAAAGGGTATTTGGAGGCGGCATGTTGTTGGTGAAAGAGCTGATCGGTCATCGGATCTGCCCCAGCAAAGAATACATGGGTAAAATCACGGAAATGGCCACAAAAGCGACGATAACCCCGACGAAGACCACCATCCCTGGTTCGAGTAAATCGGTCAGATTCTCCAGGGAGCGGTCTACTTCCTCTTCGTAAAAGGAAGCCAGGGTGAGCAGGTGTTCATCCAGGGTGCCCGTTTCCTCCCCGATGCGCGCTACCTGGGCCAGCATGGGTGGGAAATGGTCGGACTCGCCCAGGGGGGTGGCAATTCCCCGACCCTGTAACGTATCTTGTCTGAGGTCCTCGATTTCCTCGGAAAGGACGACATTCTGGATGGTTTGTTCGGTCAGCCGCATGGATTCCGGGAGCTGAAGTCCAGCCTGGAGCAGGGTGGCCAATGTCCGGCTGAAACGACCGACATTGGCTTGCGAGATGATCGGCCCGATCACGGGAGCTTTAAGGAGCAGCAGGTGAAGATGTTTCTTGCCCCGGGAAGTTCGGGTATACCAGAGCAGGCCAAGGACCAGGACAGCGAGGGCGATAAAAAAGGGAACCCGGTACTGCAAGAACAACTCAGAAATACGCATCAAGGCTCTCGTGGGCAGGGGTAGTTCAGCGTCAAATTCAGAGTATAAACCCAGGAGCGGAGGGAGGGTGAAATTAAGCATGATCATCACGACGCCAAAAGCCAGCAGGAGAACCACGGCAGGGTACGTCATGGCGCTTCGCAGGTTGGACTTGACGTTTTCTTGCTTTTCCATATGCTTGGCCAACTGGCGAAGGATTTCATCCAGGTTTCCCGTCCTCTCCCCGACGTTAATCATGCTTTGGTAGATCGCATCAAAGGCCAATTCGTGTTTGGACAAAGCGTCGGTAATCGTGCTCCCCTGGCGGATATCCTCGACCACTTTGTGGAGAATTTTGCTCAGGGAAGAACTGGTGGTTTCCTCTGATAACAACTCCAGGGCAGGCAAAATTGCCACGCCGGATTCCAGCAAATTGGCCAATTGGTTGGTGAAGGTGATCACATCGCGGCGTTTGGGGCCAAAAAAAGTGGGAAACCAGGCGGCTAGATCAAACTCCTGCCGGGTAGGTGTGAGTCTGGCGACGATCAACCCCTGTTCTTGGAGGATCCGTTCCGCGGTTTCTTCCTGCTCGACGCGTAAAACCCCCCGTTGTTTCTCTCCCGCAGAATTGAATGCTATGTAATGAAAAGGCATGTTCCCTTCCTGTGTGTCAGAAACGATTCCACCACCCGCTCGGATTATTGGATAGCGTAAACATTACGCATCACCTCCGCGGGTGTGGTCACTCCTTGTTTGACCTTCATCATCCCATCTTTAAGCATGGAAGTCATGCCGTCTTTAACGGCTTCCCGTTCAATTTCAGTGGAGCTGGCGCCCTCTGAAAACATGTGGCGAATCTCATCGTTGACCACTAAGAGCTCAAAAACCCCGATCCGATCCTGGTAGCCTGTCCCCTGGCAGTAGGTGCATCCTTCTCCACCCATATATTTTTCGAGCGGTTCCCCCATCACCCTTTCGTATGTATCCGCTTCCAGGGGTTGGATCTCGGTCTTTTCTACGCTGCAGTGAGTGCATGTCCGCCGCAGCAGGCGCTGGGACGCCATACCCAACACACTGGAGTTGATCATAAAACGGTCCACGCCCAGGTGGATCAAGCGGAAAAAGGTCCCCGCCGCGTTATTGGCATGGATGGATGAGAGGACCAAATGCCCGGTCAGGGCAGACTGAACCGCGGACTTGGCGGTTTCGTCATCCCGGATCTCGCCCACCATGATTTTATCCGGGTCCAGGCGCATCACGCCTCGCAGTCCGGAAGCAAACGTGATCTCTGCGGCCCGGTTGACCTGGATTTGATTGATCCCTTTAAAGTTGTACTCCACGGGGTCTTCAATGGTCATGATGTTGTAGCGCTGGCGGTCAAGCTGGTTCAGGGCGGCGTACAGCGTGGTCGTCTTTCCGGACCCGGTGGGACCCGCAACCAGCACCATCCCGAAGGGGGATTTTATGACCTGGCGAAAGCGTTTTAAGGTTTGGGCCTGCATCCCCAATTTTTCCAGGTGGATGATGGATTCCGCGCGGCCGAGGATGCGGATAGCGGCCATCTCTCCCATGGTGGTGTCGCTGGTCGCCACGCGGAAGAACGTTTCCTCACCTTCAATCTGAAGGGAAAACTGACCGTCCTGGGGCCGCCTGCGTTCAGCGATGTTCATATCCGCTAAAACCTTGATGCGGGATAAAAGCTGGTAATGACTGCCCCGGGGCAGGGATAACGCGTCGCGGAGCATACCGTCCACCCGGTATCGGACCCGGACTGCGTGATGGTCGGGGATGATATGGATGTCGGAAGCCCGGTCTCGCACTGCTTGTTCCAGGATCATGTCCACCGCCCGGACCACGGGATCATCAATTTCGACGTCGACGTCCATGGCCAGATCCGTGGTGTCGACAGTCCCCGTGAATTCGGCCACTTCCCGCTCGATTTCCTGATTGGCCTTGTAATAATGGTCTATGGCTGTCTCTATGTCCATCCCTACCCCAACGGAAGGGTGGATATTCATGCCTGTCAAGGCAGATATCTCTTCTAAGACCTGGATGTCTGTGGGGTCTTCCATGACCACATTCAACGATCCGTTGTTGACTTCCACCGGGATCAAATGGTAGCGGCGGGCGATTTGTTCCGGGATAATGTTCAGCACATCAGGGGGAATGGATTCCCGGCTGAGATCCGCGAAGGGCAGGTTGAGATGAATGCTGAGCGCCATGGCCAGGCTTTCTGCGTTCAACCAGCCTTCATCAATCAGGATGGTCCCTAAACGCCGGTCATCTCCTGATTTCTGCATTTCCAAAGCCTGGTTCAATTGCGATCTTGTAATGAGTTTCGCATCAATTAACACCTCTCCCAGGGAGGGTTGGTCCTGCAGTGAGGTAGAAGTGGCTTGCGTGTTGATAGGGAACTCCTTTCTTCTGTGTTTTAAGGCCTGCTTCTGGATTTAATATATTATATCTATGAATATTCGGGTTTACAATTTTGTAATAAGGGGTGGAAAGGGGGTTGTTAACCAGAAAACGGACCCCATTTAGGGTCCGTTTCTGTCTTTTTCTCTTATCCCCAAGCAGGCTCAGCTGCTCTGGATTTCGATCTTTTTAGTCCCTTTTCGCGCTCCTGGGCTTTTGGGGAGATTCACGTTGAGTACCCCATTTATGTAAGTAGCCTCGATCTCTTCCTCTTGGACTTCTTCAGGAAGGGGGATGGAACGCTGGAAAGAGCCGTAGGAACGTTCAGAGCGGTAAAATCGCTCGCCTTTTTCCTCTTTTTCCTCCCGCTTTTCCCCCTTAAGGCTCAGCCTATTGCCTGTCATGGAGATGTCGATGTCCTCTGCGTCCATTCCTGGCAGTTCAACTGAGATTTTGATCTCTTTTTCCGTCTCCGTGACGTCCATTTGGGGGATGAAGTCACCCGCGAGAGATGATTCTCCTCTGAACGGACTCATCTCAAAGGGACGTTGAAAGAAATCATCGAAGAGCTGATTCATCTCCTGTCTGAGATCAAGAAGAGCGTCTCTCTGCTGTTCCCGCTGAACGGGAATGTTTTCTTTATTTTCTCGCTTCCAAGGGATCAAATCAGAAATAGGCATCTCATTCACCTCCGTTTTTTTGATCTGATGTTACCCAGAAGGTTCAGCCAGTTTTGACTTTGATTTTCCGGGCTTTGGCTTCTTCCGCTTTCGGGAGCGACAAGCGCAAGACGCCGTTCTCATAGGATGCTTCGATGTTTTCGCGATCGATCTGATCCGTGAGCCGGAAACTTCGTTCGTAATCTCCGATGTTGTATTCCGCCCGGGCCAGCGAGTAACCTTCTGGGCGTTCGACATCTGTGTACCCGTTGATGGTCAGAGTATTCTTCTCCAAGGTGATGTCGATCGAATTTTCTTCAACGCCGGGCATATCCAACACCAGATGATAATTCTCTTCGGTTTCGAAAATATCCGACTGCGGCAAATAACAGGCTTTGTCACGTATGCGTTCCGTTCGTTCCTCGGGAACTCTTTCTTGTTCTTGAACTTCCATAGCTTTGGCTTCTTCAGTCATTTTCACACCTCCGGTTTGAGGTTGAGGAATTCTAAAGGCTCAACCTATTGGGTCTTGATGGTGATTTTCTTGGGTTTGTCCTCTTCAGCTCGAGGGAGCATAAGTGTCAGCACACCATTTTTCATGGTCGCTTCCACATCGTCCGCTTCGATTTTGAAAGGCAAGCGAATGGATCGTGTGAAGCTGCCGTAATTTCGTTCCTGACGGTGATAGGTGGCGTCCTTGGGCATTTCTTCTGGGCTGCGTCTGCCGCTCAGGGTCAGGTCGCCTTCATCGATGCTGATGTCCAGGTCATCAGGCTTTAGACCCGGCAGCTCCGCTCGAATGATCACGCTCTCCTCATCCGCCCAGAGGTTCATTGCCGGATAAGAGGGAGCAGATCGGTAACGGGCGGGAGTGTAATCGGTGAACAAGCGGTTCATCTCCCGCTGCATGCGTTCCATCTCGCGCCAAATTGAAGGTGTTGAAGATCTTCGAAACATAATTTTAATCCTCCTTGTACTTTGAATGGTTCACATAAAGCGTTGATTGGTTTTTGTATTGTGTTTGCGTTCAAAAAACCCTCAGGTACCCTGAGGGCTGCTTTTCACGCTGCAGATGATCAACAGGGTACCCTGCAAATTCATCCATTCATGGCTTTTATTTTTTTACATGATCAGTATAAAAAGAGGATCTCAGAATCGCGTTAACTCAACATATGAGTTATGTAAAAATATGGATGAAGATCCAGAAGGTCGTCCGTTTCAGAGTACTCTATTCTTCTGTGGTTTCGGCAAATAATGGGAAGGGGACCGTTTTTAAAAGGAGCATTTCACTGTTCAGGACAGGCCGGGATTTCCCTTCTCCATCTCCCGGTCAAGACTTGACTTTCATGACTTTGCCTTCCCGGTACCCGACGATGACTTTCAGATATCCGCGGAGCATTTGATCCACTTCTGAATCCCCCGTGTCCACCCGCAAACATTCCAACTCGTTGAGCTTTTGTTTGGTCGCTACCACTTGGATATTTTCTCGCCCTACTTTTTTGATCACATCTGGCGTGAACTGCTTGTTCCCCCGCCCAAAGATGAACCCGTTTCCGCCGATGGGGGTGACAATCAATACTCGGTCTGGATATTTTTGAAAGAGCTTCAGGATTTCCTTCTCATTGATATCCTCTCCGATGAGGTCTTGATCGTACACAGCGTCAACACCCAGCAGCGTTTTGGGGACCTCCAGCTCCTTTGCGACCGCGCGCACCGTGGTCCCTGGTCCCAGCAGATACAGTGTGTGAGTATTCATCTGGGTTTCGACGATATAAGCGGCGATGGATCGTTTGGCCGCTTCCGTTGAGGGGGTGAGGTTGGAAGCCACTTTGCCGGGTTGGATATATTTCCGAACTTCAGGGACAAGCAGGTACCCATACAAGCGCGAGTCCAGGCGGTCTTCCCGGAAGGATTCCTCATCGATGTCCAGCACTTCCTCCTCCGTGACATCTGCCCCTTCCAGAAAAGCGTTCACCATCTCCGCCGCAGCTTTAGGGTTGACTGCGAAAGCCCCGCTGTACATTTTCACCCCCGCCGGCACGGCCACCACAGGGATCAAGGTACCTACGGCGTCAAAGATATCCCTGGCAGTGCCGTCCCCGCCCACAAAAACCAATAGATCAGCTCCGCGGTCCAACATCAGGCGGGCGATCCTTTTCGTGTCCCCCGGTGAGGTATCCTGGGGGATGTCCCCCACGGTTTGATAATGCAGCTCTCTGTCCTGCAGGTAGTTCGCCCCCATCACGCCTGGAGCGGCGAGGAGTTGGATGCCTTCCTCGTTTTCTATGTGGTCCAGAAAGGTCTCCGTGCGGTGAGGGGTCACCGGCTCAGCACCCAGGTCCAGGGCTTTTTGGTACATCCCTCCATCCGTCCCTTTCAACCCCACGCTGCCTCCCATCCCTGCCACAGGATTGACAATGACGCCGATGGTTTTTTTCATGGGGAGCTCCTTCAAAGAAGATTTTTTAGATTGAGACGGATATTGGAAGACGCCAGCGCGGGAGACCCCTCGGCTCCCGCGGCTGGTTCATGATCTGATTCTACTTCAATTTATGGATTCATGTCCCGGAAAGGAGCTGGATCACAAAAATCGTTGAATTCCTGGCAGCCAAGCTGCACCCACTCGTAAAAAGGTTCGGGATCGCCTTCGATGGCGTATAAAACCTTCTCAACTCCGGGTGCCTGGGCCTGGATGGTTTCTTTCACCTCAGCAAAGAACTCCTGGCTTCCGCAGGATGAACTCGCACCGGGGATCAGGGATCGCATATCCTCTAGATTCACGTAAGCTGTGTCACCTTCGATTTTGACGTCGATGAGGATGTCCCCTGTTTCCTCTGAGAAGAAGGAAACATATCCTTCCTCGGCTTCAGAGGGGATCGGGCCCCGAAACAATTCGTTCAGGGCTGCGGTCATAAGGTCATCTTCCGGGGTGATCTGGCGGGTGACGGGGAAAACCTGGTCACATTCCGCTTCGGGATTGAGTTCAGAGTTGTTGAAGAAGATGGTCACGCTCATCCCGTTATCCTGAGCTGCAAATTGGGATGTGTCCAGGGCATGAAGGAGGATGGGGAGGTATTGCTGGATCTCTTTTTCATCGGGAGCCCCGAGGAAAATGTCATAGGCTCGTTTGGTATCTCCTTCTGTCTCGATTAAGATGACATGGGTCTCCACCCCCACCGGCTCCTCTCCTTCCACGTTGGGGTCGACAATGTGGATGGTGTAACGGAGCGCGTCGCCCAGGTTCGTGGAGATTTCTTCTCGGCCTTGGGTGATTGCTTGTTTGGATGGGGCCAAAGCAGAGGGCATGATTACGGCTTCCACTTCCGCCGGAGGTTCGATTTCCTCGGCCTGAAAACCAAGATAGACCTGATCATTTTCTGCCGGTTTCCAGGCTTGAGATCCTTCCACGCTCTTCCAGGATACAGGGATCTCGAACTGCAGTCCTTCGGAAGGGATAGTGATCATCTCAAATTCGATATCAGCGGTCTCCGGTGTGCCTGTTTCTTCTGGCACGAGGACCACTCGCGATTCATCCGCGTGGTATTCATAGGTGTCGCCGCCGGCTTCGAAGATGATGATGTAACCTGGGGTTGTAACCTGTGCGTAGGACATACCTGGTTGAGGTACCCCCAGGCTGGCGTCAGGAAACACGTTCTCTTCCACGCTCTGGGTTGAGATATCCTCGGTGTCCAGGCCTGTTCTTTGGGCGAGATCCTCTTTCGCCAGTTCGACCAGGGCTTCCGCCTCTCCCTGGGTTGGCTCTTCCGTTGCTGTCGGTGTCGGGGGTGGGCTGGTGGGTTGGGAGGGAGTCGCCGACATGCACCCGCTTAACACCAGCAAGAAGCTGATCAGGCAGCCTATCCAAAATATTTTCTTGTTCGTGGATGTTTTTTTCGTTTTCATGATAGTACCTCTATACCTTTGATGATAGTTATATACCAAGTAGATGACTTGGTAGAGCTTAACTGACAGGCAGGATTTCCCTTTCCAAACTGGAATGGGGAGTAAATCCTTGTCTTATCTGGTTCGGTTTCTAATATCTAGACGCAAACAAAGGAGGAAAAGTTCCCTTCAGTTGCTGATTTTCAGGCGCTTGGGAAACTTCCTTGAGCGCGTTTAATCATAATATCCGTCGACCAGGGTGTCAAATTACCTGGGGACGGATAAAGAAATCAGCCCCATCCATTCCTGCACTTTTTACGGTTTTGGGTCAGCACCCTGCAAGCCAAAGGTATTGTCTGTTTTTTTTGGAATACATTCCGGGTCTCTGATCCTTTCTATTCTTTAAATTCGATCCACAGGGAAAAGGTATAATGGAGGATGGGAAGGGAGGAGGTAGATTATGAGAGATTCATCCATTTCTCCACAGATTCTGATCTTATTATTTATCTTTATCGTCCTCGTCCCACTTTCGCCCCTATTGATCACGCAGCGCTGGGGGTGGTGGGAAGCTTGGGTTTATGCCTTGATTCATATCTTAGGTTTTGCTGCCAGCCGTGCCCTGGCTGCCCGGAAGCATCCTGATCTCTTGAAAGAGCGTGCGAATTACCTGCACCAGGAGGATGCAGAAGCCTGGGATAAAATCTTGTCCCCCTTGATTGGCCTTGGCGGTGGGTCAATACCCCTTGTTGCGGGCCTGGATGTGCTTTTTGGGTGGTCCACAACGGCCAGTTTGAGCCTGAAATTCTTTGCGCTGGTCCTTATCCTCTTCGGGTACGCTTTGGGTTCTTATGCTCTGGTCGTCAACCCCTTCTTTTCAGGCAAGGTGCGCATCCAGACGGATCGCGGTCATCAAGTGGTCACCCGGGGTCCTTACCGATGGGTGCGGCACCCAGGGTATGCCGGGGCGCTCCTCACGTACCTGGCCTCACCCATATTCCTGGATGCTTTATGGTCTTTTATCCCGGCCGCCTTTGTTACAGTTGGGACGCTGATCCGGACCCAATTTGAGGACAAGAGTCTTGAGGACAGATTATCGGGATACCAGGAGTATAAATCACAGGTCCAGTACCGCCTCATCCCCGGCATTTGGTGACGGGAACCCATTTGTGAAAATGGGCCTTGCGATCAGATTATTCGGGGACTCTGACCGTACGGTCATCGCTGGCATGAAATTCATATTGTTTCCCATCATGCTCAAGGATGATGATATATCCGGGGGTAATGACTTGGGCGTAGGTTTCTCCCGGTTCCGGAACGCCCAAGCTGGCGTCCGAGAATTCCGTAAATTCCAGGCTGACCAATTCGACCGTGTTTGGATCGATATTTTTTTGTTTGGAAAGTTCTACTACAGCCCGCATGACGTATTTTCGTTCCTCCTTGGGAATTTCAGAGAAGGGCTGAGGAGATTCGGTTGCTGTAGGACTTGGTTTCCCCCAGCATCCACTGAACAATAAGAGGGAGGTAATGATCCCAATCATGATCTGGTGTTTGGGTTTGATTTCGTTCATGGGGGTCTCCTTCCTGCGTGATTAAGGCGTGATTCTGCAAAATAGCTCTATATTGACGCCTACAGATTTCGAAAGGCAATTTAATTGGAAAGCATGGGTTCGAGGGATTTCAGGTCCCATTTTATTTGAGCTTCCAATAAACAGCGTACGTTATTTCAGCTTGAAAACCGGGTGTCTCTGCAGCTGCGAACATCGCCCCGAATCTCCCTTTCTCGAACAGGTCACTTTTTTTACTCACAACCTCATGCCCGTTGATATATCCGGTAAGTGTTGTACCTTTTGCTTTGATACCCACCCTGTTTTCAGCGCCGGGTCCTGTTTGGATATGTTCGCTCTTCTGCCAATTTTGAAGGGTGGTGTAGTCTTCTCCATCCCAGGCGGATAAACGCAGATGGCCATCACAGGTTATGCCAAACAAGTACCCCTTATTTTCCTTTGGAGACCGGAAAATCATCCCAAACCGATCTTTTCCGCTGCATGATTCCCCGAACGCTCCCGTGTATTCCAGGTAAAAATCCTCCAATTCCGGCACCGATAATCCCCAGTACTCATAATTTTCTGCCTGAAAGACTTTGAGGATGAGTTTCCCACCTTTAACCTCCATTTTTGAGCTGCTGTCTTGATAGGTATACCAGTTTGCGCTGCTGTTGAAATTGTCCTCCCAACTGGGGGTGCCCAGTGTTTCCCTCGGATCTCCCGGGGGGGAGGTGGGCGTCGGGGTAGTTGTGGGGGTCTTTGTGGGTGTTGGTGTCAGTGAGGGAGTGTTCGTAGGGGTCGAAGTCGGGGAGGATGGCAGAGGTGTCGAACTGGGGGAGGGAGCATCCGTCTCGTTCGAGGTTGCCTGTGTGGCGGGAGGAGAAGTTTTCTCGCTGGTTGGGGCGTTCAGAGTCGCAGCAACGATGGTAGCAATCACGTCACTATCATCCAGAGTGGGCTGAGAAACGCAGCTGGTGATCAGGAGGGTGAGGAGGAGAAAAGATGTGGTCCATTTCATGATTTTACCTCTGCTTGGGATGATGATTGGCCGGTTACGGTTTTAAGTGTACTCTTTTCACTCCTCTCGTCAATGGGGATTTTTACACCAGGGGCACATATTTAACCCTAAGCGGATACTTTCTGGGTGATATAGGTTTTCATTTAGGGACATAATTGAACGTTCCTTCTTGACAGCAGGGCGTTTTGATTTAAAATATATTCAATATTTGACTATTCAGGATATGAATATATGGCGCGTTCTCCCAGCGATTTGACCTTGGAAAATATCCTTCTGGGATTGCTTCAGGACCAACCCCAACACGGTTATGCCCTTTATAAGCGGGTCCAGGAGAGTCCGGAGCTTTCCCGGATCTGGCAGGTTAAACGCAGCAAACTTTACTACCTGCTGGAGAAATTAGAGGAAAAAGATTTACTTTCCTCTTCCTTAAAAGCCTCCTCCTCCCATCCTGATCGCAAGATATACCACCTGACAGAGCGCGGCCGGCGTGAATTTGAAACCTGGATGAAGACACCCGTAAAGAGCGGGCGGCACATGCGAATTGCTTTTTTGTCGCGGCTGCTTTTCGCCTTAGAGGCGGGAGAAACTCAGGCCCTGACCTTAATTCAAAGGCAGTTCACCCGCTGTCAAGCGTGGCTGGACAGCCTTGAAACACAGTTGAGCGAACTTGAAGACCCTGATTTCTTTACCTGTCAGATTTTCAAGTTTCGGATGGGCCAGGTGCAGGCGATGCTGGATTGGCTGGAGGAGTGTAAAAAGGGGTTCGCTGCCGAGAAAAACAGATAAGGTTAGACGATAAGGGTTTATTGATATGAAAAAAACAGCTTTACGTTGGTTTGTATTTATGATGGTTTCATCTTCCATCCTTCTCGCGGCCTGCGGCTCTTCACCCGCAGCAGGGGACGGGCCGGGTTCGCTGGAAATCAAGGACACCACAGGCCATACCGTCACACTAGACGGTTTACCGCAGGAGATAGCTATCGCTGGAAAAGCGTCCGTCATGGTCCAAGATGCTGCGTTTATGTTTGATGAAGCGGATCAGCGCGTGAAAGCGCTGGAAAATCGAAACCAATCTGTATTTGATTTCTTACCTGTTGTGGATCCTACCATTGATGAGAAAGATCTCTTTGAGAGAGATGCCGGACCTGAGCAAATAGCAGCTGTAAAGCCGGACCTGGTCTTGATGAAAAATTTTAATAAAAACAAACTGGGTGATTCGGTGGAGAAGCTGGGCATCCCCGTCCTTTACCTCAACCTGGAAACCCCGGATGTCTTTTATCAGGATATCCAGATGTTGGGTAAAGTGTTTGGGGTTCCGGAACGTGCAGAGGAGATCATCCGGTTTTATAAAGACCGCGTGGAAAAAGTGCAGGAGATCACTGCGGATCTTGAGGAAGGGGAGAAACCACGGGTCTTAATCCTCAGGTACAGTGACCAGGGTGGAGACTTCGCTTTTAGCGTTCCTCCGGAATCCTGGCTGCAAACGCAGATGGTGGAGATCGCAGGCGGTCGACCGGTCTGGGTTGATCAGGGGGGTAGCGGGGGGTGGTCGATCGTCAATTTTGAGCAAATTGCAGCCTGGGATCCGGATCAAATCTATCTGGTGGATTACAAGGGTGATGCGGACGAAGTTGTGAGACGTCTGAAAGAAGATGCTTTATGGGGGAGCTTAAGTGCCTTGAAAGAAGGTCAACTTTACGCCTTTGCCTTTGACTTTTACAGTTGGGACCAGCCGGACACCCGCTGGGTTTTGGGCCTGGAATGGTTGGCTACCAAGATCCACCCTGAACGTGCAGATGGGATAGACATCCTGGCTGAGGTGGACGCATTTTACGATGTGCTTTACCGCCTGGATCAGGAATCGATCCAAGAAGATGTCCTTCCCAAACTTCGGGGCGATATCCCGTGAGAAAAAGATCTGGAAAGCAGGTCTTCATAATTTTGGGTGTGGGGACGCTAGTGATATTGTTGGGTTCAGTATTTCTGGGTCGCTATCCGCGTCCCTATTGGATGCCTCCCCGTTTGTTGTTGGAGGATGAGCTGGCCCGGCGTTTGGTGTTTTCTCTTCGCGTACCCCGCCTGCTGACTGCGCTGCTGCTGGGCATGACTTTGTCAGCCACGGGAGCGGTGCTGCAAATGGTCTTCCGGAATCCGCTCGTTGAACCGGGGTTTATGGGCGTCACCCAGGGGGCAGCGTTTGGGGCAGCTTTGAGTATCTTATGGCTGGGAAAGCATCCTTTGGTGATCGAATTATCCGCTACCCTGTTTGGCCTGATAGGTCTCTTTGGATCCTATTTTCTGTCCCGGCGCCTGCGTTTTGGAGGCTGGGTGCTGCGTTTGGTGTTATCCGGCGTGGCTGTTTCCGCGCTGTTTTCAGCCGGGGTAGGGATCTTGAAGTATGTGGCTGATCCCCTGACGCAGCTCCCCGAAATCACATTTTGGCTGTTGGGTGGATTGTGGGGGGTAACCTGGCGGAACTTCTGGTATGTTTTACCTTTTGCGCTGGCCGGCCTATTGACGATGTTCTTAATGCGCTGGCGTGTGAATCTGCTTTCCCTTAAAGATGAAACCGCGTTTTCCTTGGGAGCCTCGACAAATAGGGAGCGTATGGTCCTCCTCTTTGCCAGCGTGACGGCCACAGCAGCTCTAACTTCCATCAGCGGTATCATTGGCTGGGTGGGGTTGATTGTTCCCCACATCGCCCGCCGGCTCGTGGGAGCCAGCGCTGACACCTCTATCCCTGTGGCGATGTTATTGGGGGGGATTTTCACCATGCTCAGTGATGATATCGCCCGTTCTTTGCTCGCGGGTGAGATCCCGTTGGGTATCCTGACCTCAGCGATCGGGGCCCTGTTGTTCATGTACCTTATGATCAGCATGGGTATTAAAGTGAGGGCATGATGGATCATAAAGCCATCGCAGCCAAGGATGTCTCATTTGCTTATCATCAGGATGGAATCCGTGTTTTGAGAGATGTATCCTTGGATATCCCCGCTCAGAAAATCACCGCTATTTTAGGTCCCAACGGGACGGGGAAGACAACGCTTCTGCATCTCATGCTTGGCTTGCTAAAACCCGGTTCCGGAGAGGTTTTGATCTTTGGAAAGCATCATGGAGCGTATTCCCGGAGGGAGATGTCCCAAATAATGGGATTGGTCCCTCAGTTTGAAAGCATCCCCTTTAATTTCACAGTGTTGGAGTACATTTTGTTGGGGCGTTCTCCTTATTTGAAACCTTTTCAGTCTCCTGGGAAAGAGGATTTGCAAATATCGGAAGAGGCTTTGACGTCGATGGGGATAGTGGGTTTGGCAGGAAAACCGGTCTCAGAATTAAGTGGGGGAGAGCGTCAGTTGGTGCACCTGGCCCGGGTTCTGGCGCAGCGGACGAAGATCTTGCTCCTGGATGAGCCAACAGCCCATTTGGATCTGGAGAACCAGAACAGGATTCTGAACCTGCTGGTAGGGCTCGCTGAGCAAGGGATCACCATTGTCCTAACCACCCATGACCCCAATGTGGCCATTTACGCAGCGGAAAATTTCGTTTTAGTCAATGAAGGCCGGATTTTCTTTGAAGGTGATTTGGATACAGTCATCACTCCGGAGAACTTGTCCACCATGTATAATGTACCTATACACGTGGAAAATGCCGACGGGCACACTATGGTCGTCATGGATAAAAACGGATGAGTGGTACGCAACGCGTGATCGTCACAGGTGAAATCGGGGTGGGCAAGACAACTTTTTGTTCCCGTATCGCTGCATTGGGGCGCCAAGGGGGGCTGGCACTCGCGGGGTTGATTTCCCCGGGAGTTTTTGAGGGCGGAAGGAAAGTAGGAATAAGTGTCATCAGCTTAAAAAATAAGGAAACGCGTCTTTTAGCGAAACCACGTGAGGTGAAGACAAGCGGTCCTTCTACGAAAGGGTGGTCTTTTAAAGAGGAGAGCGTCCAGTGGGGAAATCGTGTCTTGGCCCAAACTGATCCCTGCGATTTGTTGATCGTTGATGAACTAGGCCCCTTGGAGTTTGAACGCGGGGAGGGTTGGGTGGAAGGCTTATCATTGATTGATAAAGGGAGATTCGACGTTGCATTTGTCGTCGTCCGGCCATATTTGGTGCCTCAAGCTTTGGAACGCTGGCCTGCTGCTCACACCATCAAACTCAACTCAGAGAGCGACATTCCCCATCTAGCAAAGGAAACCTTCCAGCGTTACAAAGGGAAATAATGGCTTTCCTGGATTTTCTTTTTTCTATCCCACGAAACTATTCACCACCTCAAAGTTGCTATATCTGCTATAATTTTTTGGATTGGTATGTTCGAAATCAAAGGAGTGAATTATGATCGGAGGACTTGGCGGATGGGAGTGGATCATTATCCTCGTCGTCGTAATATTAATCTTTGGCGTGGGGCGGATCAGCAAAATCGCTGGTGAGATGGGGAAAGGCATCCGCGCTTTTAAAGAGGGCTTGAGCGGTGAAAGCGAAGAGGATGAAGAGGATTTGGAAGAAAACGGCAGTCAGGAGTAGCAGCCTCTTTTATGGAGAAATGATTTAACGTTCTCCACGCTTATGGAAAGGTTGGATGCTCCTGGACCGAGCCTTAAAATTCATCCCTGACGCGGGATGGCTGGATTTATGGATAGGGAGTTTCCAGTGAGGGGCGGCTTGGAAATTAATGGAGTTTGGTGAGGAGAAAACTACCTTGAAAAAAGCGATTCAATCCATCATCAAACTGGTAGTGAGTTTCTTCCATTCCCTTGTTGAAGGGGTCTCAAGCCTTACGAAAAATGTGAATGATTTTTTCACAGAAGAACCAGAAGACGCGCCAGTAAGCGACAGCATCCAAAAAGCCATCGAAGAACCTGAGGGGTTCCTGGAACACCTCAGCGCTTTACGGAGACATTTGTTACGATCTTTCATCGCTTTGATCCTGTTTTCGGTGGCCGCATTTATTTTCTTGCCGGAGCTTTTAGATTGGATTGCGCAACCCATTGGGGGCGTGGGTGAATTGGAAGCCGTGGAAGTCACGGAACCCATTGGGGTGGGGATGCGGATTGTTTTCTTGGCTGGCTTTACGGCCGCTCTCCCCTATATCACATATGAGATTTTTTTATTTGTGGCCCCTGCTCTTTCCCGCCGGGCGCGGCTGACAGGTTTTCTGGCTATTCCCCTGGTGGTCCTTTTCTTCTTTGCGGGAATGGCCTTTGCATATTATGTTCTTCTTCCCACTGGTTTGCCGGTCTTGCTCAGTTTTTTAAACGTGCCCACCCAAATCCGTCCCTCTTCTTATATACGCTTTGTAACCAGTATGATGTTTTGGCTGGGGATTGTATTTGAGTTTCCCCTCCTTTCCTACGTTTTGGCTGTGATGCGGATTTTATCCGCACAGGCGCTTGCCAAAAATTGGCGGGTTGCAGTGGTGGGGATGGCCATACTTGCCGCCGTGATCACACCTACCATTGATCCGGTGAATATGATGTTGGTCATGGTCCCCCTTCTGGTTTTATACGGGTTGAGCATCCTGCTTGCTTATCTCGCCGGAGGTAACCGCAAGAAGAAAAAATCCTCGGATGTGTCAGGCTGACGAGGGCAGGCGAGATCATTTCATTTGGGGCATCGGTGGTTCAGGGGCGGGATGAGATCACTGGACTTTGGGTTTTTCCCCCTGAGACGTTCCCTGTCCTGGCACGCGTTCATTCTTCTCAGATGTGACAAGCTAATGTCCGTTTAGCAAAGACTCTTTTTCGGTACCCAGGCGACCACGCTTGTCCCTTGTAAAGGTGCTGATTCAATCTCTACTTCCCCTCCCACCTTTCGGGTGCGCCTTTTCATGTTAGAGAGGCCGTGGCCGAGACTGATTTCGGTTTTGTCGAGGTTGAAACCTTTTCCGTTGTCCTCTACTTTCACATAAACCCTGCCGTCATTTTCCCATAATTCAACTTCGGCCTTGGTGGCATCGGAGTGTCGCGCTGTGTTTGCCAGGGTTTCTTGAAGGATGTGGAAAAGAGCTACCGCGTTTTCGTAAGGGAGGTTAAGGGGCTCCTGGGAAGAATCTCCTAAAGTCACGGTGATGTTTGAATTTCGCTTGAATTCCTGTATCAGTTGTTCTATGTTTTCTGAAAAGGTGCGGTTTGCTTTCATCTGTCGAGGGCGCAAATCCGAGACATAAGAACGGATATCTGTAATGGCCTGATTGATAGCGTCAGTGGTCACGTTGAGCTTTTCGCAGGCTTCAGAGGGGCTTTCCTGGAAAATTTGTTTTACCAAATCTAATGTTAACCCGATGGAATACAGGGATTGAATGATCCCGTCGTGGAGGTCCATTCCAATCCTTTCCCGTTCTTCAAGAATGGCAACCCTTTTTGACTGCTGCTGCAGGCGAGCGTTTTCAATGGCTGTACCTGCCCAGGTGCCGATTGTGGTCAAAAGGTCGAGTTCCCGGGTGGTGTATTGATGTTCTTTTTTGCTGGAAAGGGTCATCACGCCGACTACCTTTCTCTGTGCCTGAAGCGGGATACCCGCAAGACAGATGAAGCCAGCTTTGGGAATTGAGGAACGGATGATACGTGGATCCGTGTCCAGAGCGTAACTGACGAGAGGTTTATTAAGTCCAGCAACCTTCCCAACCAGACCTTCTCCTACCCGGAAGACGTTTTTTACCGAAAATGCTTCAAACCCGTCCCCGCGCAGAAGGGAGAGGCGCAGGTCTTTGTTTGATTTATCGCGCAGGAAAATTTCCCCCGTTTCTATGTCCAAATAAGCCAGGACACGGGTAAGTGTCTGGCTCATGATTTCTTTGATGTCCAGGGAGCTGGCCACCGTTTGGGCCAGGTCATTGATCAAAGAAAGGTCTTCATTTTGCTGATTCAGAATCTGATCGCGTTCGATGATATTGTTGTAAAGCTGGGCGTTTGTGATCGCCACAGCCGCATATCCAGCCAGGGTTTTTATCAGCCTGGCATCGTTCCCTGTGAATTCCGGTGCGTCTTTTTTATTGGTCAGGTAGATCTGCCCGATGATGCGCTCACCGGAGAGGATGGGCACGCCCAACATGGAGTCCATGGGGGGATGATTTTCGGGAAATCCAAAGCTCCGTGGATCGTCTTTTATGTTGGAGATGCGTATGATCTGGTTTTTATTTTGCAGCTCTCCAAGCAAGCCTTTGCCTTCAGGCAGGTCCGGAATGCGGCTTTCCTCTTCCTCTGTCATGCCTATGGTGATGAAGCGGACGATCTCCCCCTTATCATCTCTGATCGCCAAGGCCCCATATTCAGCTTGGGCTTGATCTCTCGCCAAACGGACAATCCGTTTTAAGACGGTGTCAAGAGATAAATCACGCACCAGGTTAAAACTAGCCTGGTGGTATTTATGGAGCTGCTCTTCTAATTTCTCTTTTTTTGTGTTTGACATAAACCTTTAAAATTTAACTCTCATTCTTATCCACACCTATTTTACCGTATGAAGATCGATTTTGATAGTTTTTGCTAGTTTTCCTATACTAAAGTGGTTCTGATGGTTGGTTTCTTAGATGATGTTAATAATCTCCAAAAGGATGGGTATGGGAGAGCAGGAGAAAAGCTCGCGTTTCAAAGGGTTTTACAATCTTACGATCCAGGAGCGCCAAAAGTTATTGAGGGAAGAGGGATTCCTAACCGCAGCGGATCTGCCCATCCTGAATGAAATCGGTGGGTTGTCCCTTCAGCAGGCTGAACACATGATTGAGAATGTCATCGGCCGCTTCGCTTTTCCCCTGGGCGTGGGGCTTAATTTCTTGATCAATGGGAAGGATGTTTTGGTGCCCATGGTGAT
>JAGXKM010000155.1 GCA_018335275.1 Anaerolineales bacterium
GCTCCTAGAATTCAGATCCTGGCTAATGGGATGCATCGGGTAGAGACCAAACTTCACGAGATGAATGACACCGATGCTGTAAATATGTGCAGCTATGAAAACTGCTCGATATCTGTTGACTCTGAAGATGAGTTAGGCGAAAGCGCTCGAGCATTTAACCGCCTGGTAGACACCCTGGCAAATTCACTGCAAACCCAGGACGCTCTGCGCTCTTTTTCTAAAATGCTGGCCGGCACCCTGGAATTGGATCCCCTCGCCCAAAATTCCCTGGATATGTTCCTGGAACACACTGGCTCAATGGGAGGAGCTGTGCTCTATGACGCCGGTGGCGAAATGAAGGTAGCGGCCAACCGGGGTCTGAAGGATCCCATCGCAGTCGGGAAAAGCGATCACGTCAAAATGGCACTCAGAAGCGGCCAGCCACAGCGCGTTGGAATCCCCGAAGAAATCCTCATGGACGGAGTTTTGACAGATTTTCGACCCCAAGAAATTTTCGTCCTTCCGGCGTCCTATAAAGAGATCCCCCTGGGCGTGGTGGTCTTAGGAAAAACGAAACCCTATCAAGCAGAAGAAGGAATCCGGCTGGAATTGTTCCGCCAGAGTTTTGGCCTGGCTTTGAACAACGCATTGACTCACGAACGTTTGCAGCGCCTGGCCGCGCTGGATCCTCTCACCGGCGTTTACAACCGCCGTTTCGGGCTGGGGCGCTTTCATGAGGAATTTGAAAGGTCTATACGCAGCTCTACGCCGCTGGGTGTGCTGATGATGGACATCGACCATTTCAAAAGTGTCAACGACACGTACGGTCACCAGGTTGGGGATCGGATATTAAAATCGATCGCTACCCTTGCCCGTTCCGTGCTGCGCGAGGGGGACATTCTGGTCCGTTACGGTGGAGAGGAGTTTCTGGCCATTTTGCCGGCTGCGTCCAGCGAAGACTTGCGAATAATTTCAGAACGAATCCGGCGCAGCGTGGAGGACAGCACTGTCAGGGAAGGAGATCAAACCATCCGGGTCACCCTGAGCATAGGCGGGGCCTCCTACCCTCATCAAAATGTTGAAAAGGAAAGCCGCCTCCTGCAATTGGCGGACGATTCCCTGTACCGCGCTAAGGAAACCGGCAGAAACCGTGTCGTGATCTCGAATGCGATGGATTCGGAAAACCTAACTTAACATCAAGTTTCTAATAAAAATTGCAGTTAAATCAGCAGAAATTCGAAAAATTGTTTCTTCTTTCATCCAGGTAAGAAATCACATCCCCTGTACCTGGCTATCACGTTTGAAAGGTCCTCTCCCATTCAAATATACAATCTGAGATGTGACCTAAAAGATCTGTATGGATTTTCCACCCCATTTTCATTGTTCAAGATATACAATTAAGCACAGAGAAAATGGTACCAAGCCATATTTCATGTTTGAAAGAATACCCTATGAATGATCAAGAAAAATCAAAATTGGAGCTCATAGAAGATATCAAGGCACTCCGCCAGCGGGTATCCGACCTTGAAACTCGCCAGAAAGACTTAGACACGCAGAATCAAATGTGGGAAACCCTGATGGCGAACACGCCTGACCTGGTGTATTTCAAAGGCCCCGATCATGGTCTGATCAGAGCCAGCCAGGCCTATGCGGACGCTGTGGGTGTAGGTTCCAGTGATGAATTGATCGGCAAGACAGCAGCTGATTTATGGCCTCAAGAAGCTGATGAGATCTTTGCGGATGAACGAAAGGTTTTAGGTGGTGAACCGATGATCCGCAAGGAGAGAAAGGTAACTACCGCTGAGGGGGACTCGCGCTGGTATCTGTTGACCAAGATCCCCATTTATGAAGACAGCGAAGTGGTCGGTTTCTTCGCCATGGACAAGGACATCACCCAGCGAAAAATAACCGAACAGGCCCTGAAGGAAAGCGAGAGCCGCTTTCGGCGCATCTTCGATTCGAACATGATCGGGATCTCTTACTGGAATCAAGAGGGGACCATCACGGACGCTAATCAGGCTTACCTGGATATGATCGGTTGTTCCCGCTCAGATTTGATGTCGGATAGCTTGCGGTGGGATGAAATTACCCCTGAAGATTTCTCTTCCCGGGACCAAGAAGCCATAGAAGAGATCGAGTCCCAGGGATTCTGTACCCCTTATGAAAAAGAATATATCAGAAAAGACGGATCCCGAATCCCCGTCTTGATCGGCGGCGCTTCCCTGGAAGGGGAAAGACATCTGGGGATCACATTTGCGATCGATATCTCCGAACGTAAACGCGCTGTGCAAGCCTTAGAAGAATCTCATGAGCGGTTTCTGACCATCCTCAACAGCCTTGATGCCCATATTTACGCCTCGGACATGAAAACGCACGAAGTGTTATTTAGTAATCAAAAAATGCGGGATGATTTTGGTTGTAATCCAGAAGGTCAAATCTGTTATGAAATATTCCGAGACTTTTCTCATCCCTGCCCGCACTGCTCGAATCCCAAGCTGTTGGATGAGAATGGGAAGCCCTCTGGCGTGCATACCTGGGAAGGGAAAAATCCCCTAACCGATGAATGGTATCTCAATTATGATCGGGCAATTAAGTGGATCGATGGCCGGTTTGTCCGGCTGCAAATCGCATTTAACATCACAGCCCGTAAAGAGATGGAAAAGAAGCTACAAAAGAACGAAGAAAAATTGCGCAACATCGTCGAGAACAGCACAAACCTCTTCTACATACATACCCCCGATCACGTCTTGACTTACGTAAGTCCCCAAAGCCGGCATTTCCTGGGCTGTGAACCCGAGGAAGCGATGGTGAGCTGGACAGAATTTGTCACCGATCATCCAGTTAACAAAGAAGGATACAAATCCTCACAACGGGCTATCCAAACCGGGCAGAGGCAGCCGCCCTTTGAATTAGAATTAAAAAGGAAAAGTGGAACCAACATCTGGGTCAAGGTTCACGAGACCCCTCTCGTTGAAAACGGTGAAACAACGGCCATCATTGGCTCTTTGACAGATATCACCCAGCGTAAGAGGGCCACACAGCAAAAAGAGAAAAGGCGCATGTACCTGGAAAGTATCCTCAAGGCCGCCCCTGATGCCATCGTCACCCTGGATGCCGAACACCATGTCGTGGAATGGAACCCGGGAGCCACGGAATTATTTGGCTACTCTGCGGAAGAAGCGGTGGGAAACCTGCTGGATGATCTCATCGCCAGGGGAGAAGTCCTGGATGAAGCCAAGCGGATCACATCCCAGGTCCAAGCAGGACATGAATTACCCGCCCGGGAGACCGTGCGGTATCGAAAAGATGGAAGCCCTGTCGAAGTCATCCTGGCCGGATCTCCTATCACCGTGGATGGCAAATTGATCGGAGCGATCGGCGTTTATACAGATATCTCTGACCGGGTGCGCATGGAGAAAGCTCTCCGGGCCATGGCACTCAGGGATGATCTCACCAACCTGTATAACCGGCGCGGTTTCAATGTCCTTGCAGAACAGCACCTCAAGGTCGCCCAGAGAGAAAACAGAAGGATGTTCCTCCTTTACGGTGACATGGATAACCTAAAAGATATTAATGATAATTTTGGTCACCTTCACGGGGATCGAGCCCTGGAAGACCTATCCTCAGCCCTGCAGAACAGCTTCCGGAAATCAGACATCATCGCCAGGATTGGAGGCGATGAATTTGTCGTTCTGGGACTGGAAACAGAGGCAACGTCTCCAGAAAAACTTATCAAGCGGCTGAAAAAACAAATCCGGGAAATTAATCAGAGAAATCAATGGGAATACGATTTATCGGTCAGTTTCGGATGGAGCATGTATGAACCAGAATCCCCCTCCTCACTGGAAGAATTGCTCATCTTAGCTGATAAAGCTATGTACAACCGGAAATCGGATCAATCCCCAGAATAGGATATGAAACCAAACCTACCGGTATCTATCATTGCATTGGCGGATAAAAAGCCCCTTTGTGAGTCTTTGACTGACGATTAAGTTCCATCCCAGATTGTTTTCCCTCTCACTATCTATTGG
>JAGXKM010000156.1 GCA_018335275.1 Anaerolineales bacterium
TAACTCGCCAAAGCACACTGCTTGACACCGCAGATAAAGTTCAGGATGCCTATTCACTGCGCTGCGCCCCCCAGGTTCACGGGCCTGTTCAAGAGACCCTGGAATTTGTGAGACGGATCACGAACCGAGAGATCAACGCTGTGACAGACAACCCTGTCCTCTTTGATCGCCAGACAGCGATATCCGGGGGGAACTTCCATGGAGAACCCATTGGTTTGGCCATGGATTACTTAAGCATAGCTCTCACTGAAATCGCAGGGATCTCGGAGCGGAGGGTTTTCCGACTGACGGACAGCAACCTTAACGCAGACCTTCCTCCCATGTTGGTAAACACACCGGAGGATGCCGGATTAAACTCGGGGATGATGATGCCGCAGTACACAGCTGCTTCTCTCGTCCTTGAAAACCGGTCCTTGGCTTCCCCGGATTCCACGAACTCGCTTCCCACTTCCGCAGAACAGGAAGATCACAACGCAAATTCCATGACCGCAGCCCGCCACACCCGCCAAATCGTGAAAAACACAACCCATGTCATCGCCATTGAACTTTACACAGCTGCCCGGGCGCTGGACATTCGCCTCCGGGAAACACCTCAAGCGAAGATGGGGGTGGGTACGAGGGCAGCATATCAAAAAATTCGCTCACAGATCCCTTTCCGAGCAGGAGATGCCTGGTGGGGACCGGAAATTGAAGCTTTACGGGAGCTGATCGAGAACAGGGAATTGGTCAACGCGGTGAAGCATGCGGCCCAAGAATAAGATTTTTTTGCTCCCATAAAAAATAAGTTAAGGAACCCTTCCCTGGAGGACACATGCTTCCGCCTAATCCCCAACGGAGGGGAAGCGCAGGGCTTTCCCCGCCTTCATTTTCAACTTACAGGAGAAAACGATGAGTGAATGCCCTTTCTGCAAGATCCGCGAAGGTCAACTTTCAGCGAGTGTCGTCCATCAAGACTCTATTTGCACGGCCTTTTTGGATGTCCAACCCATTAATCCCGGCCATATTATAATCATTCCCAACGAACATGTGGAGTCGTTCTCTAACCTGTCATCAGGAACAAGGGATCACCTCTTCCAACTGTCTCAAACGCTTTCGGGGGCACTGCGAAAGAGCGGGATCAAGTCTCCCGGCGTTAACCTTTTCCTGGCTGATGGTAAAGAAGCTATGCAAGAAGTTCCCCATTTCCATATTCATATCATCCCTCGATTTGAAGGAGATGGTTTTGAATTCAACTTCAGTCCCACATATTTTGAGCTGCCCACAAGAGATGAATTGGATCAAAACGCCGAACATATAAAGCAAGCTCTCCATGAGATGGGAGATACAACAGGCTCAGTTTAGAAGTTCTTATGCGGGCGGCATATATATGAATTCATTTCAGCTGATGGAAAAAACGCCTATCTCGATAGGGCACCTTCCCCAACACACAATCATAAGCTTCACACTCCTTTATAGCGCGCCTTTAACATCCGATAAGAATTTCGGAGAAGAGCCTTGCTTTGTTGGTAAAAGGTCATTAAAATGAGTGCTAAGTGAAAATGGCCGAATAAAAGATTTTATGAAAACATTCGCCCAAAGGAGGATGTTTTGAAGAAGATAAACAAGCCTATCTTGATTTTAATACTGATCTTTTCATTCATTTTAGCTTCCTGTAATTTCCCCGGATCGGGAAACCAAGGGTCCAGTGAGCTCGACAGCATTAACACCTCTGTCGCTCAAACCGTCACGGCGGATGCCCTGGCCGCGGAAGACAGCACACAAAAAACCACACCAGAGCCCAGTCAAACGGAAACTACTCCTTCTTCCCCCACAGATTCCCCAACGGAAGAGCCTACCGATGCTCCCACCGCCACGGAGGAACCTCTCCCCACGGATACGCCTGAACCCACAAACACTCCACTGCCCTGCAACATGGCTGAATTTGTGGAAGACGTCACCGTCCCGGATGGCAAGGATTTCCTGATGGGAGATACCTTCACAAAAACCTGGCGCTTGAAAAATGTGGGTTCCTGCGCCTGGACATCCGGTTATGACATCGTCTTTGAGGGCGGAGATAAAATGGGTGCCCCCGATTCAGTGCAACTCACTTCCAGCACAGTGGACACCGGAGAAACGGTCGATGTCTCTGTGGACCTCACCGCCCCTGACAGCCCCGGCAAGTTCCGCGGTAACTGGAAATTAAGGGGTCCGGAAGGCCAGAAATTCGGGATCGAAAACAGCTCGTCCGGAAACTTCTGGGTTGAAATCGAAATTGATGACCCCGGACCTGTGGTCCAATTTGACTTTCACACGCAAGCCCCTTCCGCGACATGGGTGTCCGGCGCGGGAGCGCTTTCCTGGGATGGAGCAGATGATGATTCAGATGGATTCGCCAAGTATAAAGACGGCGAAAAAGTCGAGGGCGGCGCCACGCCCGACAAAGTGTTAGAAATGCATCCCGAGTGGGTGAACAACGGCGTCATCACAGGAAGATTCCCCTCCTATACGGTTGAGGACGGAGACCATTTCAAGGCCAAGATCGGTTTCCTGACCTTCAGCGACGGCACATGCGGCGCAGGAGATGTTGAATTCCAATTCAACTACAAGCAGGGAGGGACCCTCTACCCCCTGGAATCCTGGATGGAAACCTGTGACGGCTCTCTCACTTCAGTGGACATCGATCTGTCCAGCCTTTCTGGCGAGAGTGTGAAATTCGTTTTCGCTGTTCAAGCCCATGGCTCGGCAGCGCAGGACTGGGCGGTTTGGGTTGCTCCCCGGATAGAGAACTAGGCTGAATATACACGCCAATCAAAAAAGCGAGCGCCTTTGCTATCGGCGCTCGCTTTTTTCCTTATCACATCACAACCCGGCAAACAAATCCTGCTCCACTTCTCCCTCTTGGGGTTCAGGATGCGCGCGCATGTAAAGATCTTTTCCCCGAAACCCGAGCATTTTCAACACCCATCTAAAAAAATTCCCCACCAAACTTGAACCGCTCTGGCTGGCGTGGCATGCTGATGCGGCTTTCTTCCTTTCCTCCATGCTGCGGACATCGATCCTGGCATGTACAGGGAATTCCTCTTCAGCAAGCGCCGCTAAGTCTATATCATCATTTTTCCCCCATTTTGTGGGATCCTGCCCCAATAAACGCAGCAAACGGACCACTATACGCAGATAACGTTTCGAAATCGTATGATAATAAAGTTTCTCCGGCTGGAATGGGTTGGAGTCAGTTTCATAATCAAGGTCCCCCGCCTGGAAGAAAGCTTTTTTCGTCACTTCATGGATGAAAACGTGATCGGGATGGCGATATCCGCCGATGGGATCAAAAGTGACCACCACCTCGGGTTGGAATTCGCGGATGATCTCTGTAACCTCTCGCACCACTTTCTCTTGGGGAGCAGAGACAAGCGCACGGGGGTGCTTGTTGTCCGTTGACCCCAGCATTCCGGAATCCCTATAATCCAAAAAATATACGTGATCGATGCCCAGGTGCACGGCCGCACACTTCAATTCCGCTTCCCGGAGGTCAGCGATCGATTCATGGCCTTCCAAATATTCCGGCCCCACTTCACCTGCCTCTCCACGGGTCGCACAAACCAAATGCACCTCCACGCCCTTCTCCGCATAATAGGCCAGGGTCCCGCCCATCCCAAAAGATTCATCATCCGGATGAGCGAGCACGGCGAGTAATTTACGTCCTTGATATCTTGTTCCCATAGCATGACCCTCTTTAGGTTATGTTCCAAGTTCTTTCAACCTACCCACGCACTATCTCAGATCGGACACCTTTACGAGACATACATCCGATTAAATGTGCCCCCTGGAGTTTCTGATTCCCCAAAACAGGCCGAATGACCATCATCCATCCCAGAAATTAATCTTATCTAAAGGTGGTTTTTTACAATGAAAATGTGTAATAAATAATATGGCGTTAGTTGACACTTTCAGTGGTTATTTGTATAATGTGACGAATATTGGTATAGCTATCTGGAAAAAGGGATATGGAAAACAAACA
>JAGXKM010000035.1 GCA_018335275.1 Anaerolineales bacterium
ATGGCTGGGGCGGAAGCTTGATCGCCACGGATATCTCGGACATCCTCTTCGGCACGCCGGCCCCCATCCTGGGGGAAGCCAATCTGGGTGTCCTGAAAGATGATATGGTCAATGTGGTCGTCCATGGGCACGAACCCACCCTGAGCGAGATGATCGTGGCCGCCACGCAAGATCCAGAGATCATTGCCTACGCCCAGGAAGCAGGCGCGAAAGGGGTCAACCTTTCTGGCATTTGCTGCACGGCCAATGAGATCCTGATGCGCCAGGGCATACCGGCTGCGGGGAACTTCCTGCAGCAGGAATTATCCATCCTGACCGGCGCGGTGGAAGCCATGGTGGTGGATGTGCAGTGCATCATGCAGTCCCTGGTTGGTCTGGCTGAAAATTTCCACACCAAGGTTATCACCACGTCGCCAAAGGTGAAAATCACCGGAGCGACCCATATCGAATTTGATGAACATAAAGCGCTGACGATCGCCAAAAAGATCCTTAAAGAAGCGATTGACAATTATCAGAACAGGGGAGAGACCCAAATTCCGAGCCAGAAAGAGCAGCTCATCCCCGGTTTTTCCCACGAATACATCAATTACACGTTGGGCGGCTCCTATCGAGCCTCATTCCGACCCTTGAACGACGCCATCATCTCAGGACGGATTCGGGGCGTGGCTGCTGTGGTCGGCTGCAACAACCCGCGCGGCCAGCATGATTACCTGCACACCAAAGTCGCCAAAGAACTGCTCAAGCAGGATGTGCTGATCGTGGAAACCGGCTGCGGCGCGATTGCCAGCGCCAAAGAGGGTCTGCTGCTGGGGAAGGCAGGCCTTGACCAGGTCGGTCCCGGGCTGCGCGAGATCTGTGAGGCGACGGGTATGCCCCCGGTGCTGCACATGGGCAGCTGCGTGGACAACAGCCGCATCCTGACCGTGGTCGCCCAGATGGTGGAAGAGGGGGGATTGGGTGACGACATGGACATGATCCCTGCTGTGGGCCTGGCGCCCGAATGGATGAGCGAAAAAGCGCTTTCCATCGGCACCTACTGCGTGGCTTCAGGCGTGTACGTGATCTTCGGCGGCACCTCGCCCGTGAGCGGGATGCCGGATCGGGTGTCTGACAGCGATATCGTCTCCCGCTTGATAAGTGAAGAATGGGAGGAGCAGGTGGGCGGCAAGCTGGAATTTATCCCCGATGCAGACGATATGATCCAGGCCACCCTGGACCACATCGACAAGAAGCGAGAAGAACTCGGGCTGGATGCTTATGATCCCACCCGGTTCGGACAGAGCGGGGACGACCGCATGCTGGAACTTGAGGAACTATCCCTTGAAGAACGCCGCAAAGCGATTTACGGCGTCAAGGTGAACTGAAGGAGAGACATTACATGTCAAAGTACATTGCTACTCGAGCGGTCCGCGGCGCGAACGCATTGGTCTTTGAAGCGGAGACTATGCTCCAGACCGCCCTCGATGAGAAAGGTCCGGACACCAAAGTTGAGTTTCCAAACACGGCCTATTACCTGCCTTTGATCTACGGGATGACCGGGATGGAAGTGGAAACCCTCGGTCAGCTGGAAAAGGTCCTGGAATACGCCAGGCGGCTGCTCCACCCCATCCCTTCCCAGGATAAGTGGACCCCCTATCTGGGGGAGACCCTGGACAGCGGGATGGCCACTCTCATGGCTGCGGAGATCATCGAAGCCATCCGCTTTGTATACGGCCTGCAGCCTGAACGATACCCCGATGTTGAGCTTTCGGGTGGGACGATGTATGAGGGAGATGAGGGCACTATTCAAGGCCACCTCAACGGCCCGATTGATGACATTCAGCTTCGATCCTGGGGTATTCAGTTAGTGGACGGGCGCATGCCCGGTTTTGCGGCCATCGTCGGCGCTGCCCGTTCTAATCAGGCGGCGGTGCAGATTGTGCGGGAACTGCAGCAGCGCAGCATTTTGACCTTCTTGTCCGGGAATGTCAACGGCAGGAGCATCATTGACCAGCTGCAGGAGGAGGGCGTTGAACTCGGGTACGATACCTACACCGTTCCTTTTGGGACGGATACCCTGAGCGCGATCTATGCTTTAGGGTTTGCCACCCGGTCCGCCTTGACCTTCGGAGGAATTAAAGCGGGAAACGCCCGGGATATCTTGCTGTACAACCGAGAGCGGGTCTTTGCTTTCGTGATGGCCCTGGGCGAGGTGGACGATTTGAAGTACGCCGCTGCGGCGGGCGCGATTAATTTTGGCTTCCCTGTCATCGCCGACACCGTGATCCCGGAGATCTTACCCACCGGCGTGACCACCTATGAGCACGTGGTCAGCATGCCCTTCGATCAAATTGAAGGGGAAAATGACAAGGAGCGGGCGAAGAAATTAGTCCAGAAATGCATTGAGGTCCGCGGGGTAAAGATCAAGATCACGGATGTTCCCGTCCCGGTCCCTTACGGCTCAGCGTTTGAGGGGGAGGTCGTCCGCCGGGCGGACATGAGGGTCGAATTTGGCGGGAAACATTCCCGGGCCTTCGAATACCTGAAGATGGCGCCCATGGATGCCATCACCGACGCCAAAATTGAGGTCATCGGTGACGGGTTTGAGGATGTGGAGGAAGAAGGCTCCATGGATATGGGCATCGTTGTCCAGGTTGCAGGGCGGGAAATGGAGGAAGACTTTGAACCGGTTCTGGAACGCCAGATCCATGATTTCCTCAACGGCGCTTCCGGCATCCAGCATATCGGACAGCGGGACATCGCCTGGATCCGGATCTCCAAGGCTGCGGCGGAAAAAGGGTTTACCCTGGAGGACTTCGGCAAGATCATTCACGCCCGGCTGCACGGTAATTTTGGCACCGTTCTGGACAAAGTTCAGGTCACCATCTATACCAAACCTGAGGATATGGAAGAACATCTGGCGGAAGCCCGCGAAGCGTATGATTACCGGAATAAGCGCCTGGCGGATATGACGGACGACTCCGTGGATGTTTTCTATTCCTGCACGTTATGCCAGAGCTTCGCCCCCGATCATGTCTGCATTGTCAGTCCGGAAAGACTGGGTTTGTGCGGGGCGTATAACTGGTTGGACTGCAAGGCGTCCTACAACATCGATCCCACCGGACCCAACCAGCCCATTGATCTCGGCGAGTGTTATGACATGGAAAAGGGATATTGGGAGGGGACGATTGAGTATACCCAGCAGGCCTCCCACGGCTCTGTGGAAGAGGTGACCATGTATTCCATCATGGAAAACCCGATGACGGCCTGCGGCTGTTTTGAGTGCATTGTGACCTATATCCCGGAAGTGGAAGGGGTGATGGTCGTCAGCCGGGAGGACACGGGGATGACGCCTATGGGCATGAAGTTCAGCACCCTGGCCGGTATGGCGGGGGGCGGTGTCCAAACACCCGGCGTGATGGGGGTGGGCAAGTATTACCTCCTGAGCCCGAAATTCATCTCCGCTGACGGCGGGTTCAAGCGCATCGTCTGGTTGAGCAAAAACGTCAAAGAGAACATGCGCACGGAGCTGGAAGCGGCAGCTGAGCGGGAAGGTGTTCCCGGCCTGATTGATAAAATCGCTGACGGCGATGTGGTCACGTCTGTGGAAGAATTAGAGGCCTGGGTGGAGGAGAAAAACCACCCGGTCCTGGACATGCCCTCCATGGAGGCGGGCGTTTCTGAAGGGCCGGTTGTGGCTGAGAAGGAAGCTGAAGAGGAAAAATCGAAGGACATCATCTCCCAGGCGGAGGCCATTGTCGCGGAAGCAGAACAAGAGGCGGAAGCCAAAGAAGAGCAGGAGAAAGAGCCCGAAGCAGAAGTCGAGCCTGAACCGGAGAAACCCTCCCCGGCACCGCAGGCGCCTTCTCCTTCCGCCGGGGAAACGGACCGCGCGGAACGAGCTGTCAACATCCTGCGCCGGGCGCTGGTCGCTGCGCTGGCTGAATTGGGAGGGCTGGAAGGGCTTGACGTGGAAGGGATGGGACTTCCTGAGGCAGGGGAGCTTACCAGAGCTGCCCCACCTGCCCGTGAAGAGGACAAGGGTCCAGAAGCTGAAAAGCCTGAGAAGGCGGAATTGCCGCCCGATCAACCCTGGATCGACAGCGATACGGAGGTGGACATTTCCCTTGAATCATGGGATGGAGCCGTCCGGGAAGTGGTCCTGGGTGCCAGTGAGGATGAAGGGGGGACGCGGTCCAAGACCGTGACCATCGGCGGCGAAACGGCCATGCCATTCCTGCATTTTGAAGGCGAGATACCCCATCGGCCGGTCGTGGCGGTAGAGATCATGGACCGGCGTCCGGACGGCTGGTCGGAACTCTTGATGGAAACCTGGGACGATGTCATGGATGACCCCGGGCAGTGGGCAAAGGCCGCGGAGGAAGCGGGGGCGGATGTGATTTTGATGCACCTTTCCTTGACGGACGCGGAAGGAGAACCCACCACCCCTGAACACGCGGTTAAGGCGGTGAAAGCTGCCCTGGACACCAGCGGGCTGCCGATGATCGTCTTTGGCCCCGGTCAACCTGAAAAAGATAATGAATTGTTAGTGGAGATTTCCAACGCTTGCAAAGGGGAACGCTTAGCGCTTGGGGTCTGCGAGGAAAAGAACTACCGCACCATTGTGGCCTCAGCTCTGGCGAATGATCATCTGGTCGTCGCCCGCACAGCCATGGACGTCAACCTGGCCAAGCAGCTGAATATCCTCATCAATGACATGGGCATGCCTTTGGATCGTGTGATCATGGATCCCACGACCGGCGCTTTAGGGTACGGGTTTGAATACGGATATTCCGTCATGGAGCGCCTGCGGATCGCTGCCCTGCAGGGAGACAGTATGACACAGCTTCCCATGCTGGTCACGCCAGGTGAGGAATGTTGGAAAGCGAAAGAATCCCAGGTCGGGGAGGATGTGCCCGAATCCTGGGGGGATTGGGAAACGCGGGCTCTAAACTGGGAGTCCCTGACGTCCGTCATGCTTGTGGAAGCCGGCGCTGACCTCGTTGTCCTGCGCCATCCGGAAAGCGTGAAACGTACGCATGAAGCCATTCAAGATCTAATGCAAGCCTAACTGCCAAGACACGGAGAACTAACCATGGCCCTATCAGGTATTCAGATTTACAAACTACTTCCTCAGACGAACTGTAAGGACTGCGGTTTTCCCACATGTTTAGCATTTGCCATGAAGCTCGCCTCGAAACAGGTAGAGTTGGCGAAATGTCCTCACGTCAGCGAGGAATCCAAGGAAAAATTGTCCGAAGCCTCTGCGCCTCCTGTCCGTCCCTTCACGATCAAGTCGGACGGTTATCAGGTCGAGGCGGGGAATGAGGTCGTCCTCTTCAGGCATAAAAAGCAGTTTTACTCCCGCTCGGGGCTCTTCGTTCGGGTTCGGGATTCACTTTCCCCCGGCGAGATCAAAGAAAAAGTCGAGCCCGTGGACGCCTTTGAGGCGGATTATGTGGGGATTGAACTGCGCATGGACGGGATCGCGGTGCAGGCTGATGGAGGAGATTTTGGAGAGGCGGTAGCTGCGGTTCGCGAGGTGACCGATCTTCCCCTGATTTTGATAGGGGAAAAGGATCAGATCGCGGGCGGTTTACAGCATCTCGGAGACGACGAAGTCCCCCTCCTTGCTCAAGCGACGGAAGAGAATTGGCAGGAGATGGCTTCCCTGGCAGCGGACCATGGGTTCCCGCTTGCTGTAGAGGCGAATGACGTCGATCAGGCAGTGGCTTTGGTCAAAAAAGTGACGGATGCTGGAGTGGAGGACATCGTGATTTCTCCCGCCCAGCGCAGCATGCACGGTACGCTGATCGCGAACACGATCACCCGGCGGATGGCGCTCAAGGAAAATTTCCGGCCCCTGGGGTATCCCATTCTCAACATCCCGGGGGATGTGGGCGATCTGGACCGGGAGATCAACCTGGCAGCCCAGGCGATTGGCAAGTACGCCGGTTTCATCGTCATGGACCACTTCGAACCAGCCCTGGCCTATCCTTTATTGGTGCTCCGGGAAAATATTTTCACCAACCCCCAGGAGCCGATCCAGGTCACGCCGGGTATCTACGAGATCAACGATCCCTCCCCCTCGGACCCGGTGCTGGTGACCACGAACTTCAGCATCACCTATTTCAGCGTAGCGAATGAGGTGGAGAGTGTGGGTGCACCCGCCTGGCTGCTGGTTTCAGATGCTGAAGGCATGAGCGTGCTCACGGCCTGGGCAGCAGGGAAATTCGATGCGGTGAGCATCGCCAAGGATGTCAAAGAATTCGATGCCGCTTCCAAGCTTGACGGGGAAATGCGCATTGTCCTGCCCGGCCATGTGGCTGTCCTGTCCGGTGAGCTGGAGGAGGAACTGCCGGATTGGTCGGTGAAAGTGGGCCCCCGCGAGGCGGTGGATTTACCCAATTATTTGAAGCAAGTTCTGTAAATTCTCATCACCCGGCGGGACGCTCTCCGGCCGGGTTGACCTTTTCCTTCACCTTTAACGGTGTGCGATATGACAGACTATACGGTGACATTTGACCTGGCTGATGAACCAGTTCAGGTCCCGAAAGGCACGACCTTGGCGGAGGCAGCCCAGATGGCAGGGGTGGAGATCAACCAGCCCTGCGGGGGTCAGGGGCGCTGTGGGCGCTGCGCTGTTAAAGTGGAGTCCGGTGATGTACGCCGCAGGAGCACCCTACGGCTTTCTGCCAACGATGTCGCGCAGGGGTATGCCCTCGCCTGCCAGACGGTGGTAGAGGGGGATGTCTCCCTCACTGTCCCGCCGCAGGAGCAAATTAAACGCCGCCTGACCACCGACCACCGGGAAACGGAAGTCACCCTGCCGCCAGGGTATGACCCGGAGACCGCCCAATCTTTGCGGCGGCTGAACCTGACCATCACCCCGCCCAGCATGGAGGATCAAACGGACGATTGGAGCCGGCTCCAGGCTGCCCTGCGTCAGGAGATAGGGGTTGAAAGGCTGCGGGCGGATCTGGATGTGATCCGCAAAATGGGACCTGTTCTCCGGGAAGGGGAATGGCAGGTGGCGCTGATCCTGAACAGCGCGGATTGGAGGGGATCAGCATCCGTTCCCAGATTGGTGGATATCAAACCGGGTCATGTCCCGGAGGACGATCCGCTGTGGGGCATTGCGGTGGATATAGGCACGACCACGGTCACCACCTGGTTGGTGGATCTGAACACCGGTGAGGTGGCGGCCACAGCGGCGGAGTACAACAAACAGATATCACGGGGGGATGACGTCATCTCCCGCATCATCTACGCCAGTAAAGAGGAAGGGGATCAGAAATTGCAGGAGCTGGTTGTGGAGACGATCAACGAATTGATAGGCCGGCTCTGCGAACGGTCCGGGGCTCAGAAAGAGGAGATTTATAAAGTTACCCTGGCGGGTAACAGCACGATGATGCACCTTTTCCTGGATATCCCCGCCTCCAGCATCCGCTTGACGCCCTTTGTGACCGCCATCAACCATATCCCGCTCCTCTCTGCTGGTGAGGTCGGCCTGGACACCCACGGTGAGGCGGTGTTGGACTGCCTGCCGGGTGTGGCCAGTTACGTCGGCGCCGATATCTCTGCCGGCGTGTTGTCCTCCGGCATGGATGACTCGGAGCAGGTCACGCTTTTCCTGGATGTGGGAACCAACGGGGAGACCGTCCTGGGATCCAAAGAGTGGCTGGTGACCTGTGCCTGTTCTGCCGGCCCGGCGTTCGAGGGCTCAGGGGTGCTGCACGGCATGCGGGCCACCCTGGGCGCCATCGATGACGTCTGGATCAACAGCCAGACGTACGAACCCACTTGGAATGTGATCGGCAAACGCCCCCCCAAAGGGTTATGCGGCAGCGCCTTGATCTCCCTCCTGGCGGAGATGTTCATGACCGGGGTGGTCAATAAAAATGGGAGCGTCAACACCACGCTTGACACGGAGCGCGTTCGACGGGGGGAACACGGTGGAGAATATGTCGTCGTCTGGGCTGAAAAGTCAGCCGCGGGCGAGGATATCGTGATCACGGATGTCGACATTGATAACCTGGTCCGCACCAAAGCGGCCATTTACGCCGGGTTCACCGTCTTATCGGACAGCGTGGGGGTCCCCCTGGAAACCGCTGAGCGGGTCCTGGTCGGCGGTGCTTTTGGGAAATATATTAACGTGGAAAAGGCCATTCAAATCGGTTTGCTGCCCGACATGGATTGGGACAAGTTCCAGTTCCTGGGTAACACCTCCATCCGCGGCGCCCATCGAGCTTTGATCGATATGGAAGCACGAGAGCGGATTAAGGATATCGCGGACCGGATGACCTACCTTGAACTTTCCGCGGATAACCGTTTTTATGACGCCTTTACCTCAGCCATGTTTTTGCCTCACACGGATCTTTCCCGCTTCCCGAGTGTGGAGGAGGCCCTGGATAGAATGAGCGCTTAGCTTATGTTCGCCGCGGACGGCGGATTTATCATGCACCTCAAAGGAGGTTCGCACATGTACATTATCGGAGAAAACATTCACATCATATCGCCCAAAGTCAAAAAAGCCCTTGCAGAGCGCGATGAGAAATTTTTCCAGGAGCTGGCGGTGGCCCAGGTGGAAGCCGGCGCGCAGGCTCTGGATTTGAATTTGGGCCGGCAGAAAAATGATTGGCAGGAGACGTTCCCCTGGATCACGAAGACGGTTGAAAAGGTGGTGGATGTCCCTCTTTCATTCGACAGCACCAACCTGGATGGCATTAAAGCGGGGTTGAAAGAGGTCACCAAAGCTCAGCCCATCATCAACTCCACCTCTGCCGAACCGGAGCGCCTGGAGTCGGTTCCCCCCGTGGCGGTGGAATATGACGCCCGGTTAATCGCCTTGACGATGGCCAAAGGCGGTATTCCGGTGGGCGCGGATGAGCGCGTCAATTTGGCCCTTGAGCACCTCATCCCCCGGGCCATGGAAGTCGGCCTGGACATCCCCGATCTGATCATCGACCCCCTGGTCCTCACGGTTTCCGGGTGCCAGGAGTACTGCCCGGAATGCATTGAAGCTGTGCGCACCCTGCAGTACGCAGGCGATCCGCCTCCTTCGGTTTCTGTGGGTCTTTCCAACGTCTCGAATTCCGTGCCCCACGAAATTCGCCCCCTGCTGAACCGGGTCTTTGGCGTGATGCTGATGGGCGCGGGGTTGAAGATGATGATCGCCGATCCCCTGGATGAGGAATTGAAGGAAGCCATTCGTATCGTGGAAGAGCGGGATGACAGCACGCCCCTTGGCGAACTTTACATCACTCTGCATGACAAGGTCGCAGCCATGGATGAGCTCTCCAAAGAAGATGTGAATATGGAGGACCCCGAACAGGCTGCGGTTTGGAAAACGGTCCAGGTTTTGCTCAATAAAGTCATCTACGCCGACTCCTACCTGGAGAGGTAAGATCCGCTTCCGTCCCTTTGAAACAGCTGTCAGGAGGTCTTTTCTGGCAGCTGTTTTTTTCAGCATGCAGAAGTGATCTTGGACCGGCAATGGGAGGAAACGCTACCGGAGGGCCCGGGTCAACGAAGGCCTGATCACGATACGCGGCGTATGTTAGATCCTTACCTAAGATAGAGTGCGATTGGGAAAATGAGATGTCAGCTGAGGAAATGGATGTAGAAGAATTATTACGGAAGGCAGAAAAACCGGCCCGGGAGGCGTTGAAGCTGCATCCCTTTTACAAGGGGAAGATGGAAACGGCGCTGAAGTGCACGGTGCGGGGGATTGAGGACTTCGCGATCTGGTACACGCCGGGTGTGGCTGCCCCCTGCCGCGATATTCACGAGCACCCGGAGAAAATCTATCAGCATACCAACAAGGGAAACACGATTGCTGTGGTCAGCGACGGCACGCGCGTTTTGGGGTTGGGAGACATCGGCCCCAAAGCCGGCATGCCGGTCATGGAAGGGAAGGCGCTGCTCTTCAAATATTTGGGGGGTGTGGACGCCGTGCCCATCATGCTCGATACAAAGGACCCTGATCGGTTCGTGGACGCGGTCATGCTCATCCAGCACACATTTGGGGGGATAAATCTGGAAGATATCTCCCAGCCGAAATGTTTCCAGATCCTGGATGAACTGCGGGAGCGGGCGGAAATCCCGGTCTGGCATGATGATCAGCAGGGCACAGCCACGGTGACTCTGGCGGGGTTGATGAACGCCCTCAAGATTGTGGGCAAGGAGAAAGATCAGATCCGGATCGCGTTCATCGGCACCGGCGCCTCGAATGTGGCCATCTCGCGCCTGATTTTCAGCTGGGGCGTGGATCCAAAAAGATGCATCATGGTGGACAGCAGGGGCATTTTGGGGACCCACCGCGAGGATATTGAGCAGCAGAAAGAGGCTTACACTGAAAAGTGGCACCTGTGCCGGGTCACCAATCAGGAAGGCAGGAAAGGGGGCATTGCTGAAGCTATGCAGGGAGTGGATGTGGTCATCGCCCTGTCCACGCCCGGTCCGGGGATTATTAAACCGGAGTGGGTCAGCAGCATGAATGGGGATGGGATCCTCTTCGCCTGCGCCAACCCCATCCCTGAAATTTGGCCCTGGCTGGCGAAAGAAGCGGGCGCCCGCATCGTCTCCACCGGTCGTTCGGATTTCCCCAACCAGGTCAACAACTCTTTAGGATTCCCGGGCATCTTCCGCGGCACCCTCGATGTGCGGGCCGCGACCATCACCGATGAGATGTGCTTTGCGGCCGCGGAAGCCCTGGCAACGCAGATCGGCGACGACCTTCACGAGGAGCAGATTTTACCCACCATGGATGATTGGGAAGTGTTTCCCCGTGAAGCAGCCGCGGTGGGCATGAAGGCCCAGGAGCAGGGAGTGGCCCGGCTGGAAAAGTCCTATGACGAGCTTTTTGAGCGCGCCACCTCCATCATCAAGCGCTCCCGGGATTTGACGGAGATCATGAAGCGAGAAGGATTTATCAAGCCCCCTCCCCAGGATTGACGTTTTCCCATTTCCGCCCCTCATAAGGCCCAGCGGGTGTGCTGCGTCCGCCGGGTCTGTTCCCTTTTTCTCCCTGCATCCCGCGGGGCTCTCCTCTATCGTTCCGGTCAAGTATAATGTGGTGGTGCAAAATCACATAGGCTTTATCCGTGAGGAGGTCGGTTATGGCATATGAACTACAGGTTGAAGCGCTCATGCCGGAGGAGATGGCCCGGCGAGCGGAGTATATCGGTGTCCTTAAATCCGAGGCCCCCTTTCTGAAACTGTTCTTTTTAGCGATCCTGGCGGGTTCCTTTATCGCCCTGGGAGCAATTTTTGCCACCACGGTCGCCATCCAGGGCGCCGGGACAGCGATCCCCTTCGGGGTAAATCAACTGCTGGTAGGGCTCGCGTTTTGCCTGGGTCTGATCCTGGTCATCGTGGCTGGCGCGGAACTTTTCACCGGAAACAACTTGATCGTCATGGCCTGGGCCAGCGGGAAGATCTCTCTGAAATGCCTTCTGCGCAACTGGGCGGTCGTGTACCTGGGCAACTTCATCGGATCGATCCTCGTGGCAGGGATGTATTTCCTGACCAGAAAATATCAAAGCGTGGAGGGAGCTTTAGGAGAGACGATGTTGGATCTCGCCAACGGAAAGGTGAATTTGGGCTTCTGGGAAGCCTTTTTCCTGGCCATCTTATGCAATTTCCTGGTCTGTCTGGCGGTGTGGCTCACATACAGCGCCCGCAGCACGGGTGACAAGATCATGGCTATCCTTTTCCCCATCACAGCTTTTGTGGCGGCAGGCTTTGAACACAGCATCGCCAATATGTATTTTGTGCCTGCGGGATTGTTCATCAAGATCTTTGACCCTGCCTTCGCCAAGGAAACGGGGCTGGCTTTAGAAAGCCTGACCTGGGGGAATTTCCTGCTCCGGAATTTATTCCCGGTCACCATGGGCAATGTCATCGGGGGAGCTTTGATGGTGGCTGGCGTGTACTGGGTTGTTTACCGATGTGACAAATAGTGGGAGTTTATTCCAGATCTACGTTTCCTTTATTTGAGACAGGGAAGGTGAGATAATGATTGGATATGTTTTGATCCAGGCTGACCCGGGTGCGAATAAACGGGTGGCGGAACAGCTCAGAAAATTGGATGAAGTGACCGAAGCCCACATGACATTTGGACCGTACGATGTGGTCGCTGTGGTGCAGTTCAGGGACCTGGCGGACATGGGCGATATCATCGACCGGAAGATCCAGCCCATGCCGGGGATCGTTGACACGTTGACCTGCTTGGCCACGGATTGAGTCCTTCCATTTCAGGGCATATGAGGGTTCCAGGGGCTATTTCTTGCCGTAGTCTTATTCTTGGTTTTGGAGCCCTTGGGCATCCCTGCTTCCGGGTTTTCGTGTAGAGTGAAGATATAGGCTGTCTGGAGGCCGTGGGAGGCGAATCTATCCGATTGTTGGGGTTAACCCTGCCAGTGTGGGGCAGTTGGGGGAGAGAATGGTCCTTCAGCGGGTTGACACGATCAGGAAGTAGTATATAATCATATGCCAAGTGTGACAGGTGTTACTTGTCATCAGGCATCAGGGGGATTCAACAGGCCCTGGCAAGAGTAAAAAACTTGAAGTTATCGGGATGGGCAGCGATGTGGTACGGATCTCTGGATCACAATCTAACGCAGGAAAAGGTTCCTTACTTCACCCTGCCTGTCAGGCATCATACACCTGCTCCCCGGCATACCGCTCATTTCGCCAAGTTCCAGCGGCGAACCCGAAAGATCCCCCCCTGGGGGACAAACTCGCGGTTGCCCAGCCTTTATCCGCAGATTACTTTTTAACACAGAAGTAACCTATTCAAAGGAGGTGACCGGAAATCCGATCTTTCCTTAGTAAATCCTATCTCCATTAAGTACGAATCACATACATTTCTCAAAGGAGGAGAAACTGTGAAAAAGAAAACCATCTATTTATTACTGGCTGTTTTGCTCATCGGGTCCTTGGCCCTGGGTGCTTGCCAGCAGGCTCCGGCAGAAGAACCTACCGAAGAAGCGGCTGAAGAAGAGGTTTATCAGCCTGTTTCCGTGGAAGCGGATTCCTGCGACTACGGAGGCAAGGTACTATCGGTGGAAGCTTTGGACGACTACACCGTGGAGTTCAACCTCTGCAAACCGGATCCGGCCTTCCTTGCCAAGATGGCCTTCAACGTCTTCGCCATTCAGCCCAGCGAATATATCGCTGAGACCGGCGGCGGCGGAAAGATCCTGGAGCAGCCCATCGGCACCGGCGCTTACCAGCTGGAAGCCTGGAACCGCGGAGACAGCATCGTCTATAAACGCTTTGATGACTACTGGGGCGAGTCCGCTGAGGCGGAGACCCTGGTCTTCCGGTGGTCAACAGAGTCCGCAGCCCGCTTGCTCGAGCTGCAGTCCGGGACGGTGGACTACGTCACCAACATCACGGAAGAGGACATAGAAGCGGTGGAAGATGACCCCGAGCTGGAGGTCGTCCCCCTGCCCGCGCCCAACATCATGTATGTGGCCATGACCAACACCTTTGAGCCCTTTGACAACCTCGATGTGCGCAAGGCGATTGCCATGGGCCTGGACCGCGAGCGGATCGTGGAAAACTTCTATCCGGCAGGATCAGAAGTGGCCTCCCACTTCACCCCCTGCAGCATCCCTGGAGGCTGTGAAGGCGAATCCTGGTATGACTTTGACCTGGAAGCTGCCCAGCAGCTGCTGGCCGACGCCGGTTATGAAGACGGCTTTGAAACGGCTATCTACTATCGTGATGTCTACCGCGACTACCTGCCGCGGCCGGGCGATGTAGCGGTTGAGATCCAGACTCAGCTCAAGGAAAACCTGAACATTGACGCGGAAGTCGTGGTCATGGAATCCGGCGAGTTCATCGATGAGTCCACCGGCGGACGGTTGGACGGCATCTACCTGCTGGGTTGGACCGGTGATTACCCTCACCCGACCAACTTCCTGGACTTCCACTTCAGCGAGCAGAACCCCCAGTTCGGCGATGTGTTCCCCTCCATCTACGAACCTCTGGAAGAGGCTTCCCAGATTGAGGATCCCGCCGACGCCCTGGGCCTGTACGCTGAGGCCAACAACGCCATCAAAGAGAACGCGCCCATGGTTCCCATCGTGCACTCCACAGCAGCTTACGCTGCCAAGGCGAGCCTGGAAGGCGTCAACAACCCGCCTTTTGGTTCACCCATCATGCGGCTGATTGACCCCGGCAAAGATACGCTGGTCTTCATGCAGAACGCGGAACCGATCAGCCTCTACTGCGCCGACGAGACCGACGGGGAATCTCTGGCTGCCTGTCAGCAGGTTCTGGAAGGGCTTTACCGCTACAACACGGAAGGCCGCGCTGAACCTGCCCTGGCCAAGGAATGCACCGCCAATGATGACCTCACGGTCTGGACCTGCGATCTGCAGGAAGGCGTCAAGTTCCACGATGGCTCGGATTTCGATGCTTACGATGTCGTGGCCTCCTTTGGAGCCGGCATTGACGCTTCTAATCCTTACCACGAGGGCAACACAGGTGCCTGGGAGTACTACTCCTACCTGTGGGACGGCTTGATGAATACGGAGGAGTAAACATCTCCCTTCATCTGGTCCCCGTAACGTAACCTGACGCGGGGCAGCGCCTACCACAACATCCGGTTCTTTGTGGGACCGCGCTGCTCCGCGGTTTTAGTAACAACAGTGGCAGCTATGACACAATACACAATTCGCAGAATCCTATACTCTATCCCCGTCTTGATCGGCATTTTGATCGTGACTTTTGTGATCGCCCGCTCTATTCCCGGCGATCCCTGCAAGGCCATGCTGGGAGAAAAAGCTACCGCCGAGGTCTGCGCCCGTTTTAACAAAGAGCAGGGGCTCGATAAACCGATCCCGGTCCAATTCTGGATTTACATGAAGGACATCGCCCGGGGTGATTTTGGAGAGTCCATTCGCTACAGCAGGCCAGTGACCATCATCCTCATCGAACGTCTGCCCACCACCATAGAGCTGGGCCTGATTGCCCTGATCCTGGCGGTTTTAATTGGCATCCCACTGGGCGTGGTCTCCGCTGTGCGCCGGAACTCAATCATTGATGTGATCACCATGCTGATTGCCAATGTCGGGGTGTCCATGCCGGTCTACTGGTTGGGCTTGATGCTCTCTTATGTCTTTGCCCTGGTCTTTTTAGATACCCCGCTCTGGCTCCCGCCGTCCGGACGCCTGACTGCGGGCATTATCCCCACGCCCTTCTACGAACAGTTCGGTTGGCAGGCCGTGGAAGGTACTTTCCGGTATCATTTTCTGGAATTTTTTTCGAATATGTATATCCTTAATTCCCTGCTGACCAGGGAATGGGATGTGCTTCGGGATACAGCCCGGCACCTGATCCTGCCCTCGCTGGCCTTGAGCACCATTCCTCTCTCGATCATCGCCCGCATGACCCGGTCCAGCATGCTGGAAGTGCTGCGGCAGGATTACATCCGCACCGCCCGGGCCAAAGGGCTCCGGGAATGGCTGGTGATCCTCAAGCATGCCTTCCGGAACGCCCTGCTGCCCATCACCACCATCATCGGGCTGCAGTTGGGCCGCCTGTTTGCCGGAGCGGTGCTCACGGAGTCGATCTTCGGATTGGCCGGGGTGGGCCGGATGCTCTTTGAAGCCATCACGGCCCGGGATTTCCCCATCGTCCAGGCTTTCACGGTGGTGATCGCCGTCGGCTACGTGGCTGCCAACCTTTTGGTGGACCTTTCCTATGCTTTTATTGATCCCCGGATTAAATTGGACTGAACTATGTCAACGGAATTAAACGAACTGCAACAAAAAACCCAACGGGATTACCGCTCCAACAGCCTGTTCTGGGTCACCCTGCGCAGCATCGTCCGCCAGCGTTCGGCCATCATTGGCGGATCGATCTTGATTTTCCTGGTCCTGGTGGCCATCTTTGCGCCCGTGATCGCGCCTTACGACCCTGAAGAGGTGCTGATCGGCAAGGAGGATATTCGGAAACGGGAAAGCCCCTGCATCCATCTGCTGGGTTGCCCGGAAGACCAACCCCAGCATATCCTGGGTGTGGATGGGAATGTGCGGGATGTGTTCAGCCGGGTGATTTTTGGCACCCGGGTCTCCTTGTTTATCGGCTTCTCGACCGTGGGTTTCGCAATCATTGTCGGGACCCTGCTGGGTGCCATTGGCGGTTATGTGGGCGGCTGGGTGGACAACCTGATCATGCGGGTGATGGATGTGCTGCTGGCCTTCCCTTCCCTGCTGCTGGCCATCGCTATCGTCACCGTGCTCGGCCGCGGTTTACAAAACGCCCTGCTGGCCATTGCTATTGTCTCTATTCCCCGTTATGCCCGGGTGATCAGGGGCAGTGTGCTCTCCATTAAGGAGCAGGAATTTGTCTCCGCATCCCGGGCCCTGGGCGGCGGTAATCTGCACATCCTGTTCCGCCGAATTTTGCCCAATGCCATCCCGCCCCTGATCGTCCAGGGCACCCTGGGCATCGGGGCCGCCATCCTGGAAGCCGCGGCCCTGTCTTTCCTGGGATTGGGCGCCCAGCCCCCGACCCCGGAATGGGGCACGATGCTGGGGTCAGAGCGCAATCAGGTGTTCACCGCGCCTCACCTGGTCTTTTATCCCGGGCTGGCAATTATGATCACCGTCCTGGCATTTAACCTGCTGGGCGACGGCCTGCGTGATGCTATCGATCCCCGCTTAAAAGAATGATACCTACCGGAGCAGCTAACAGTGAGTGATTACAATCAACCTCTTTTAGAAGTACAGGACCTCAAGACCTTTTTTTTCACCAACGATGGCGTGGTCAAGGCGGTGGATGGGGTGGACTTTGAAGTTCACACCGGTGAAATCCTCGGCCTGGTCGGGGAGTCGGGCTGCGGGAAAAGCGTGACTTCTTTTTCCATCCTGCAGCTGGTAGACGACCCCGGGAAGATCGTCGCCGGACAGATCCTGTTCAAGGACAAGGATTTGCTCCAGCTGAAAAAGAGAGAAATGATGAAGATGCGGGGCGATCGGATTTCGATGATCTTCCAGCAGCCGCAGAGCAGCCTCAACCCGGTCTTCAAGGTGGGAAGCCAGGTTGCCGAGGTTTTCCAGGTGCACGACGAGGACATGTCCCAGAAGGAAGCCTGGGAGAAAGCTGTCCGCCTGCTGGATATGGTGGGCATTCCCGACGCGGAAAGCAAAGCCCATTCTTATCCGCACGAGATGAGCGGCGGACAGGCCCAGCGGGTGATGATCGCTATGGCTCTGGCGCTGGAACCTGAGCTGCTGATCGCCGATGAGCCCACAACGGCCCTGGATGTCACCATTCAGGCCCAGATCCTGGACCTGATCCTTGAGCTCCGGGACCGTATGGAAACGTCAGTGATCCTGATCACTCACGACCTGGGCTTGATCGCTGAGACCGTGGACCGCGTGGCGGTGATGTACGCTGGAAGGATCATCGAACAGGCTGAGGTGGAAACGCTCTTTGCAGAGCCCAAACATCCCTACACCGTGGGTCTGATCGCCTCTGTTCCCATCCTGGGCCAGGTCAAAGAAGAGCTGGAGGTCATCCCCGGATCAGTGCCCAACCTGATTGATCTCCCGGAAGGCTGTAAATTTGCTCCCCGCTGCCGCGCCCGGGTAGAGAACGACCTGGAGAT
>JAGXKM010000157.1 GCA_018335275.1 Anaerolineales bacterium
ACCGCAGGCGCAGATCACGTAAGGGGCTTCTACAAACCAGGGACGGTCATAGATGCGCAGCAGTTCCTGCTTTCGGTTTTCTGTGGGAATGACGATCAATTGAAAGGGTTGTTTATTTGCCGCTGTGGGAGCCATGCGTGCTGCTTCCAGCACCTGCTTAAGTTTCTCGTCCTCCACCGGCTTCTCGTCATAATTTCGGGAACTAAATCGCTGGTAAATAAGTTCTGAAAAGTCCATCTTTACCTCCAAAGCGGATCATGAATTATGAAACGGAAATCTCAACCCAAAGCGGGCGGTGATCGGAATGCTGGAATTGTCCTACCCCGTGATCATTTATAGTACAGATTTTTGCTGCAATCCAAGTTTATAAGTTGGATCGATAAACCTTCCATAAAATTCTAATATAGTTTTTGGTGTGCTGAATGGGTTTAATTTTGCTGTCTCCTGAGAGGTAGATCGTCTTGATCGGCACCCAGTCGATAAGAATGTTTTGTTCCAGAGATAATAATATCATTTCAACTTCAAACTCGAACCCGCTTTCCTGGCTTTCCAGGACCAATTCCATCACGGGCTTGGTGAGCAGCCGGTACCCGGATTGATTGTCAGGTATATGCTGGGGGTGCACCGCATTCAGAAAATAACTCCCAGATTGATTGGCCAAACGCCTGACGAACGGCATCTGGGAAAAATCGCGTTTGCCGATGATCAGTTTGGCTCCTGTGGAAGCATACTTTTCCAGAAAAAGGGGGATTTCCCGGGGATCATGCTGGCCGTCACCGTCGAGAGTGATCACTGTCCTGTAATCATGTTCGATTGCATATTGAAAGCCCTTCTTTAGCGCAGCGCCTTTGCCGAGATTGGTGGGATTGTGAATGAGATTTGCCCCTGCTTGCTGGGCAATTTGAGGCGTGCTATCCGTGGACCCGTCATTAACTACTAATACGGGCATAAAGGGCAGGGTTTGTTTTATGGTGGCGGATAAATACCGAGATTCATTATATGCGGGTATGATCGCCAAGGTGTTCTCTTTCATTATGCACCGCCGGGGTAGAAATCAACCTGTGAAAATGAAGTTCTCTCTTGTTGTAGTTTGCAAAAACGGCTTTTAGAGGAACAAGCGGGTCGGTAAAAGCGTTTCATTCAGGAGGGAACAGGGATGAGTGGATCCGGGTCAACGGTTCCTGCTTGCGCTTTCAAAGCTAATGGGCAGCCTCCACCGCAGTCAGGCAGAAGGGAGCACTGTTGGCAGGCTTCCGGGACATAATTCCTTTCCCGGATATGAACTGCCAGGTCGTGATTCCAGATATCCTCCCAGTCCTTTTCCAGAATGTTGCCCAGCGGTTGATAGTAGGATTGGCAGGGCAGCACATCCCCATTGGGTTCGAGGCACATATTATAGAGTGCAGCAGTGCAGCCTTTGACTCCCAATCCCATATCTAGAGGGTTGAAATGACAGTACTGGGTGGGTGTGTACCAGATCAAGCGTTGGCCTGAGGTTTCTGTTTTCTCTTTGGCTATGGTGAGCAGCCTTTGCAAGTCGGTATCCTTCAAACCCGAATCGACATCTTTTCCTCTCCCCGCATAAATGAGGGCATTCAGCCCGAGGGTCGGGACGCCGAGCTCAGATAGGAAATCCAGGGTTTCAGGGATCGACTCCCGGTTGTTTTTAAGCATGGTGGTGTTGGTCATCACATACAAAGGGCTGTCCAACGCGTTCTTCAGTCCGGCAGTGGTTTGTTCCCAGGCTCCTCTGTGGTTGACCATTTGATCATGAATCTGGGGATCATGGGATTCCAGCGTGATTTGCACATGATCCAGGCCCGCATGAACGAGTTCTGTCAGATAAGAGGAGTCGGACAGGCGGCGCGCATTGGTATTCAGTCCGGTGATCTGGCCTATCCCTTCTGCATAGCGGATGAGTTCGGGGAGATCCTCTCTAAGAGTGGGTTCACCGCCTGTGAAGACCACATGGGGGATGTTGAGTTCCCAGAGGTGATCCAAGATCCGCTTCCATTGCGAGGTAGATAATTCCTTAAAGGACCGTTCCCGGGCATTGTAGCAGTGAGGACAATCATTGTTGCAGCGGTAGGTTATTGCCAGATCCATGCGGTATGGAGCGCTGGGGGTGAGGCTGAAAGGCTGTTTGATTTCCATTTTCGTTTGGGCGTAGAACGGTTTTCCACGTCCGGAGAGGAATTGTTCGATGTCCTTCCTCAGCCGCAGATAATCCTTCTCCGCTTGTTGGTGGGGGACATGGAATGTGCCTTTCAATATGGGAAGGACCTCTTCAAGTGTGTAATCGTGAAGATAGTAATAAGCCATCAATGTGGCGGTAGGGTTCAGATGCAGGAAGCGGTTTGCGTTGACCAGGAGGGTTCCATGGCCGCTCTTGTCTACCCGTAAATGAAGGCGGAATGTCTCTCCAGTTCGCTGGTGTGAAAAAGGGTGCAATCCTTCCGGAGGGGTGTAATCGGGAGAAGTATGAAACAGGTTATGGAGGAGATTCGAAATTAAATCTTTCCCGCGGGCAACCATCTACTTTATCTTCCCCCCCCAGCACAGGCACAAGCACATCCCGCGCAGGCACAAGCGCAGGCGCATGAGCCTCCTCCTCCGCTGTAGGATGAGGATGAGGATTTGGGGACCGGATTTGTTTTTTGAGTGATCCGGTTGGTAAAGCTGGTGATGTTTCCCACAACGTCACTGGAAAAGTTTTCAATGCCGTTGACCATGGAAGCAGCAAATTCCCCGCCGGGTAAATTGGGAAGTGATACACCCTTGCCTGTGCCTGTATCAACCGCCGGTCTGCTGCTGGTTCGAGGAACAGACCTGCCGCTGCGGCGGTAAGTGGGGTCATATCGATGCCACCAGACGGGTACAAAAACAGGACCGCGGCGGAAGACTTCCTGGGTTCTATCCTCGAAATCCTCATCGAGCATGGTCCATCCGATGTGATCGCTAAATTTCTCGCTTTTGACCTCCGGTGTATCCGCATCTTCGACTTGTTTCCAGGCTTTTTTAGTGATCTGGCGGTAGTAATTCACCGTTTCACGGTGGCTGAAGCCTTTCATTTTTTCCCCGACGCTTTCTATGAGCTCGATCATCATGTCCTGCAGCTTGATCTTCCTTACTCTTTCCGAGCCTTCTTCTTGAAAAGCTTCAACGAACTGTTTTTCGTAATTTCGCAGCGTATTGGGCAGAGGATCAGTGAACTTGATTTCAAGCGGATCGCGGGAGGTGACCTCGCCGGCGTTTTTCTGGAGGATGGAGAAGAGGATCATGGTGAAGACTTTATCGACGGGTTTTTCAAGGAGGACCGCGGCTTCTATCGCGGTCAGGCCCCGCTTAATGCCATGTCCTTCAATTTCTATTTTCGGCGGTAAATATTCCAGTTTCCGTTTCCTCGATCTGACCACTGAGAAGACGATGATCAGTACGAAAAGGATGCCAAACCCAGTCATGCACAGCAGGGTGACCACAGCTTCCCGGGGGATGCCGATTTGTTCCCAGATGCTTGGTTTGCTGATCGTGGAAGCGGGGACATAATTGCTGGGAAAGGAAGCCCCGAACTTGTACTGCGTATAGGCATTTGCTTCCCTGTTTCGCCAGGTATATGTCACGCGTCCCTGGGTATCGATGCTGGTGACCGGTGAGGAGGGAAAGTTCTCGGGTGCGCTGTGCCAGCGGGGCTCCTCCGGTTCTACACCAGGGGGGAGATGGTAAACCATGGTCAAGTCAGTTGTGCCCGTGACATATTCTTTGCCAAACCAGGTGGGGGAAAACACAGCGCTGGCATAATCATCTTCCTGGGTATCCGGACGGAGGACGCCAGAAATGTTGGGAATGCGCACATGCATGCTGCCCCGGCCCCCTGGAGGGATCGCCTTGGATCCCAATCCAACAGCAAACCCGGTTCCGCT
>JAGXKM010000036.1 GCA_018335275.1 Anaerolineales bacterium
CACCCCGAATGTGCTGGCTGCCAAAGGCGTCATAGTTGCGGACGTCGACGACGATCACCCCGGGATCCTGCATCCGTTCTTTGAACTGGGAAGGATCGAGGGCTTCCAGTTTCGGCAGCTCAGAAAGTAGGGCGGGGCCAGCCCGGTTGATCTCATTGCAGCGGCTGAAGTGATCAGGAGCAGGAGGCATATCGGAGGTCAGGGACCGGATGAATTCGCCTTTGTCCTCGATCTGCAGCGGCTGGTTGTACCTGCGCTCGTAGCCAATCGTGGAACGCCTTTTTGCGCTCAAGGTCCGCCCGCACAGAGAACCCGCGCCGTGAGCCGGATAGACCTCGCAGTGATCGGGCAGCGTCAGCAGCTTCTCATGGAGGCTGTGATAGAGTTTATCCGCCAGTTCTTCGGCTCGATTCGGAAAAAGGTCCGGTCGGCCCACATCCCCCACAAACAGCGTATCGCCGGTGAAGACACCCAAAGGACCCTCGCCCCGTGAGGTATCCCGCACCACATAGCAGGCGCTTTCCGGCGAATGCCCGGGCGTTTCCATAACCTCCAGCCTGATTGCATCCACCTCCAGGACATCCCCTTCGGAAACCGGGACATGGTCGAAGGAGCAGTTACCTGCCCGTGGCATGAAGATATCCGCACCCGTGCGGTGGGCCAGCTCTGCATGCCCGGAGACGAAATCTGCGTGCAGGTGGGTGTCCAGGATATGGGTGATCTCCACCCCCAGTTTGCGAGCTTCTTCCAGATACAGATTTACGTCACGGCTGGGATCGATCACCGCGCAGGACGCCGTGCCGGCCAGGATGTAGGAACTGTGGGCGATCTTTTCTATGTAGTAGTGTTTCAGCAGCATGGGTACCTCTTATTTAGTCGTGATAAACGGCCTTACTTTCCTTCATATCCATCAAAGAAAACCTATCACATCTATTGTACTGGAAACCGCCTCTCATTGTGAATCAAGCCAATTGACCGCCTCTTCCCGGTTTGAAAAGACATGAATTTCTTTCCCCTGATTTGCTTCCCTCGCAAACGCCTGGAAGTGGGGAGAATAAAGCCCCGTGTCCGGGACAACCAAAGCCATCTTTATCCTGTAGGTGGAAAGTTTATGAAGCAGTTCTCCCAACAACCCGCTGCTCAAATCAAAAAAATCCTCTGGCAAAGAGGCTGCCGATATCAAAAGGGAACCGGCTCCTCTTTCTACACATTCCCGGAAGACATCTGCCGGATCAAATTCGGACTGCTGCTTCCACTCGTAATACGCTTTCATGGATATCACTCGCCCAGTATGCTTCCTTCTGCCAGCCCTAAACCCCTTTATTGACAATGAGCTCCTTGACGGTGAAGAGCCCGATCATGTCCCGCTCCTCAAGGGTGAAGCGCCGGTAAAAATCCACCGCCTCCGGCACGGAGAAGAGGGCGATGAAGGACCGCGGAGAGGCCTCTTTTTTGAGATAGGCAAAGAGGGCGGTCAAAATCCGGGTCCCCAGACCTTTCCTCTGGTGTTCCGGGTGAACGGCGATATCCTGGATGTAATAATACAAGCCCCCATCCCCCACAATGCGGCCCATGCCCACGGCCTCCCCTTCGGAATCCAGAGCAACCACGCCGTACACTGAGTTAGGAAGTCCCTTTTCCGCGGCTTCGAAATTCATGACCTTTCCCCAGCCCACGGAGCGGCACAGCCGCTCAAATTCCTGAATGGTAGGGAAACGTTCTTCCAGACGATAGGTCATCCCTGCTCCTTGTTCTTGGGCCGGGTTGTCTTGTTCCGATTTTAACCCAAGAACTCACCTCGAGGGAAATGATTTCCTCATCTTTATGAAAAATGAGTTGCCTGCGGTTTCAGAATCGTGGTAAACAATGGCCAACCCGGAACGTCACCTTCTCCCCCTCCCCGCTCACCAGGCCACATCCGCCAGCACAGGCAAGTGATCTGATCCGCCATCCTCTCCCACCCAGGCCCGCTGGGCACAAATTTCCCCTGCCAAGAACACGAAATCGATGCGCACCAAAGGAAGCCGAACTCCCCCACTCCACCCTTTTTTAGGGTAGGTCAAACCCAGGCCCCACCCCGCAGACCGATGGGCGTCCACGAGACCAGCGCGGGTCAGCACCCGATACCCCTGATTTTGATCCGTGAAATTAAAATCCCCCAACAGAATCGTCCTGCCCTCGCCAAGAGCCATCTCAGCCAGCCTTTGCATATCCGACCTCCCGGGCGCGTCATGGCTCCCGGGTCCCATCCTCACCACCGGATGGGCCACAAAGATCATCAGAGGTTCGCCCTCCACATCCACCTTTGCGCGCAGGTAAGGCCGCGGCCCCTTAAGTGTAAAGGATTCTTCATCCAGGATGGGGTATTGGCTGAGCAAGGCGATGCCCGAAAACCCTTTCCCATAAAAAACCTGATGGGGATAAAGGTCCTTGAGTTCTTCCCGAACGATGTCTGCCTGTCCGGACGGCAGTTCCTGGAGGGCAATTACCTCTGCGCCTGACCGTTCCATGACATCCACCAGCGCGGCAGAGGACGCCAGTCCGTGGCTGATGTTATACGTCATCACCCGCAGGCTTACGGATTTGGGGACCTGACAGGCTTTTTGACCGGAAGGTCCAGGCAAAAACAATCCCCCAAATAAATACACAAAGGCAGTGCTGCTTACCAGCAGCATTCCCAGCGTACCCCACCGCCGCCTGATGAAGGCCAGCGGCAGGAAGACGAAAGAGAGGAGTAAAAACCAGTGGGCGACCGTGCTGAACAATTCCACGACCCAAAATCGATCCCCGCTTATCAACCGCAAAAATAGATAAGCCACCATGAAAGCCCCATAGAAGTCCACCAGGAGCAGCAGCGGCCGCCATTTTTGGGTCTTGCCCACACCAGAAGTATCGCTCATAAGTACCTTCCGTCGCCAGTCCTTTATCCAACATGCGCAGGTTCTGAAACGATCATAATCCTGCGCCTGTTCCAGCGGTCCACCAAGGCGCCCACAAAAGGGCCCAAGACGACCTGAGGGAACATCCCCACCAGTTTACTCCCCAGCAGAGAGAGAGCCTGTCCCGTCCAGATCGTAAAAAAGGGTCCAGCCCCGTGGGTTGCTTCCTTGTCCGCAGTGATCTGCAAATTCTTGATGAAACGCTTCATAGGTATCTTTTAGGCTCAGCTTTAAATAGAAGTATGCTGGATCTTATGTTTGGACAACACTATCTTCTTATAAACCTGGCATTAACCGCTCAAGGGGTGGTTTCCCTGGAAACGGTGGAGCAGCTGCCCTGGTGTTCCCCCATCAAGTCCTCAAAGGTTTGAAAGTCTTCGACGTACCTTTGGTAGAGGCGTTTGTATTTCTCATACAGAGCATTGTACTCCCCGACCAGGTCGTTATACGCGGCCTGCAGGGCTTCCACCTCATCATATGCATTGACGCACTGATTATATTTATCTTCAGGCAGGGTTCCCTCACAACCCATGGATTCATACTCAGCGACTGCTGCTTCCAGTTGATTTGAGGCTTCTTCCAGTCGGACTGACAATCCGTCGAGTTCCTCTTCATACTCATTCAATTTATACTCATGATTTTGAATGTCTATGTAAGTTGATATTTCCTGGCAGCCTGCAAGCTGGAGAATATATTCGCCATACACCTCAACCTCAGTTTCCATGGTTTCAGTAAGGTCGATCATCTTCCGGAATGATTTACCTTCCGCTATGGGGACGATCTGGGGGTTTTCCGTGAAGTCTTCCCCCCCGAGGATGCTGGGTTTTACCCCAATCCTGAACGGTCCCGTGGTCTCGATGTAGCAGTATCCTTTCCCACTGTGGAGGTAGGTAGCTGTTTCGACCGGGCACCTGATCCCCAGGGCCATATGGTTAGTTTCTTCATAAAGCAAGAATGCGGCCCCGTATCCCGCTTCCTGGAGCATCTTCCCCAACAGGATCGAAGTGTCCCCGCAGACGCCTTTCTGGTCATAAAGCGTCTCATAAGGAAAATTGGTTTGATAATCGTGGTCTTCCAGATTTTCGTAGCTGAACAATTTATCACAGTCATATTCAATGTTCTGCACGAAACTCGTCAAGGCCAGGACCAGGCTGTCATCATCTTCAACTTCCAGCGCGTTTCTTAACTCACCGACCATCCTGGCAATCATCTCGTCGCCCTCCACCTCCCGCAGGAAATTCTTGTAATACCCCTCCTGCCAGTTATCTGGAAGTTTGCCCGTATACGAATATGATCTATCCTCAACAGCATAGGAATCCACTACTTTCTCAAAAAAGGGGAGGTCCAATACATACTGTCTGCAGGCGTATTCAAATGGGAAAGATTGATAGGTGGGACCCGCATGAGCCGCTGAAACACGGATGTGAAAGGGGTCCGCGAAAACAGTCGGCGTGAGAGGTGTGGCTTCTGGGAAGTATGTCTGCGTGGCTGCCAAACCAAAAACAGATCCCTGGCTTTCACCCCTATTAACCACTGCGACATCCTGGATATCTCCCTGCAGCGCCAGGTACTCCAGAGAAACCCAACCAGTACGCTCCTCAAGGGCGATTACAGCCCATGCGGCATTTGCGTTACGCCCTACAATCAAGACACAATCACCATCCTGAAGTCCCCCTATGATCTCAAAATCTGTGCCAGGACCGCTCCGGACATTGAGCGCCTTTACCTCCACACACCCTTCCAGATGGACCGGTGTGGGTGACAAGGCCGGCTCCGGCGTGCGGGCCTTCGTTTTTGTAGGCGGGAGAAAAGTGGCTGAGGGCGGCAGTGAGGGCAGAGTAACTGTAGGGTTGGAATCAGGATTGCCGGGAAGAGCAGAAGGACGGCAGGACAGAGAAAGCCCACCGATAAGGAGCAGCGTGAGCCATACCTTAATCCCCTGTTTTTGACCTTTTACTCCACACAGGTACATGCCATCCTCCCCAACTTTACACCGCTATTATAGCCACCTTTTCCCCCCTTTGGATATACAGGCTTGTTAGGATATGTTTCCTTTTCTTTCATGTATGTTGCCAAGATGTTAAGCATGGTTAACATCTTGTAAAGGCCACCGTATGGAGATTGACTTCTCGATCACGACGGATAAAATGGGGGCAGATGAAGACAGGACAACTTAAATTCCTTCTTTCTCCTTAGGGTAAAGTTTCTTTCTTCTTCATACATCTTCAGGAGCGCCTCTCTGTACGGATGGGCGCTCCAATCCATTTAATTGCTCACCCATGCATGCGGATGATAAGACTAATAACCCAGCCAGAGGGAGAGGATTAACCCGCACGCCCTTTTCCTTTTCTGTCCCGTACTGTATAATTTTCCCAGCAAACAGCGAAACCCAACAGTGCGCGCGGAGCTTCCCCTCCGCCTCCCCATCTTCCAGGACGGGGACACCGCTTCCGCAGGGATGGCTGGGAAACCAGACATCGTAAGGGAGCCGGGCCGGGCCGTTACCCCCGTTGAAAGAGACCGCGATCCCGCGGTGAAAGCAGGTGGCACCACGAACGCCCCCTCGTCCTGCTGGCGAGGGGGCGACTACGTTTACTGAACAGGAGGTGCTGTCATGCTGGATATCAACCTATTTCGAGAAAACCCAGACCTGATCCGGGAGGGGATGGAAAAGCGGGGGTTAGATCCGTCTTCTGTCGACCAGGTCATCGCCCTGGACGCGAGGCGAAGGGACATCCTCCAGGAAGTGGAAAGCCTGCGCGCGAAGCGCAACCAGGGTTCAAAAGAGATCCCAAAGACCAAAGATCCGGAAATACGCCAGGAGAAGATCGAAGAACTGCGCGCCGTCGGAGATCAGATTGACACCCTGGATGAGGAACTGGTGGAGGTGGAAGAAGACCTGCAGGGGCTGATGGCTACCTTCCCGAACCTGCTGGATCCGGGCATACCCCTGGGTGAGGACGAGGAGGACAATGTCGTGCTCAAGACGGAGGGCGAGATCCCTGCCTTTGACTTCGATCCCCAGCCGCACTGGGATCTGGGCCCGGCTTTGGGCATCCTGGATTTTGAGCGCGGTGTGAAACTGTCCGGGTCCCGCTTTTATGTGCTCAATGGGGCCGGGGCGCGCCTGCAGCGGGCTTTGATCGCTTTCATGCTCGACACGCTTCAAGAACAAGGCTACGCTGAACGCTACACGCCTTTCATGGTCCAGGAGGAGGTGGTCTTCGCCTCCGGACAACTGCCAAAATTTGAGGACAACTTATACCACGATCACGAAGAGGACTTCTGGTGGGTGCCCACTGCCGAGGTCCCCCTCACCGGTCTGCACAAAGACGAGATCTTGAACGTCGAAGACTTACCCCTTGAATATATGGCGTACACGCCATGTTTCCGCCGCGAGAAGATGAGCGCGGGCCGGGATGTGCGGGGCATCAAACGAGGTCACCAGTTTGACAAGGTGGAAATGTATATCTACTGCCAGCCGGAGGATTCGGAGGCAAAATTCGAGCAGATGATGGCGGATGCGGAACGCGTCTGTCAGAAACTGAAGCTTCCCTACCGCGTCAACCAGCTCTGCACCGGAGACATGGGGTTTGCGGCAGCCATCACCTACGACATCGAGGTCTGGGCCGCAGGATGCGGAGAATGGCTGGAGGTGTCCTCGGTGTCCAACACGCGCGACTTCCAGGCCCGGCGGGCAGCCATCCGCTACCGACCAGAAGAGGGGGCCGGGACGGAATACGTGCACACCCTGAACGGGTCCGCGCTGGGCGTGCCCCGGGTTTTGATCGCGGTCCTGGAAAATTACCAGCGGGAAGACGGTTCAGTGGAGATCCCGGACGTGCTGCGGCCTTATATGGGCGGGATGGAGGTGATTGAACCTGAGCGGAAAAGTTGACTATGGAAGATGGGGGAGCTTTTAAGGTCGATGAGGAATTAAGGTTAATGGGCCACATCCGCTTCCAAGTCAGCGCGGCCAGGACCTTTCGTCTCTCCCAGAGAGTCCGTCCAAAAGACATGTCAAACCCTCCTCCAATTATCGTGGTAAATAATTCACTATCATGCCAGGCTGGTTGAACATCCCCTTCCAAATCTTGATTTACCTGATCATGCTCGTCGGGCTGGTGGGCATGGTTATCCCCATCTACCCTGGGGTGATCATCATCTGGGCCGCGGCGCTGGCTCACGGTCTGGCGACCGGATTCAACACCCTGGAGATTTGGGTCATCGTGCTTCTCACTCTGCTCGCGATCCTGGGCTCTCTGGTCGACAACCTGCTCATGGGCGGCAAAGCCCGCCGAGCCGGCGCCTCCTGGTTATCCATCGGCTTGGCACTGGCCGCTGGGCTGGTGGCCACATTTCTTTTCCCGCCGTTCAGCGGGATCATCGCGGCCCCTCTGGCCCTCTTCCTGTCAGAATACCTCCGGAACCGCGATCACCGGATTTCCTGGTACGTGACGAAAAACCTCCTCACCGGCTGGGGGTTGGCTTTCCTGGCCCGATTTGGCATCGGACTGACTATGATCGTGATCTGGGCCTTGTGGGGCAGCCGCTAAAGTCACGGAAAAGTGAAAACGTGAAATGGAAATCAAGGACGCGAATATGACTGAAGGTAAACTGCTCATCACAGGGATCAACGGGCGGATCGGAAGCCTGATCCGCGATCCCCTTCAAGACCATTACCAAGTGTACGGCTGTGATATATCCGGCCCGTTTTCTGAACGTGTCTTAAAAATGGACATCTCACGGGAAGAAGAAGTCCAGGGCTTCTTTGAGGAGCATGGACCCTTTCCCTTCCTGGTCCATCTGGCAGCCACCCCGGATGTGGATGCGCCCTGGGAGAAAGTCCTGCAGGCGAACATCATCGGCACCCGAAATATCTATCATGCCGCCCGCGCGTCCGGCACCCGGCGGGTGGTTTTCGCCAGTTCCAACCACGTCACCGGGGCATACGAGGGGTTTCCGCCCCGCCTGCATACAACCCTTGACCCCGTTCAGATTTCGGTCTCAGATCCCATCCGCCCGGACAGTGATTACGGCGTCAGTAAGGCATTTGGGGAAGCGCTGGCCCGGTATTATTACGAGCGCTGGGACCTGGCATCCATCTGTCTGCGCATCGGGAGCGTATTGGAAGAGGACGACCCCACCCGACATCAGCGCCACAAGAAAACCTGGCTCAGCCACCGCGATCTGATTCAACTGGTTGAAAAAAGTTTATCTGCCGAGACCGGGTTTGGAATCTATTACGGAGTGTCCGACAACACGGGCCGGTTCTGGGATCTGACCAACGCCACAGAGGACCTCGGTTACCGACCGCAGGATAACGCAGAAGAGGTGAAATGAGAGAAGCAAATCCAGTGCAAACGGTCAAAAAGTTCAACCAGTATATTAATGAAGGGAATCTGGAAGGGCTCACCTCCCTGATGACCAAAGGGCACACCTTCATCGACAGCAAGGGGGACATCATCCAGGGGAAGGTGAACATGGAATCCGTCTGGAGAGATTTTTTTACGGCGTATCCCAATTATGAAAACCATTTTGAACGTGTGGGGGAACTGGGGAACACAGTCATCCTGCACGGGTATTCCACCTGTTCCAACGAGCCCGCCCTGGAAGGTCCAGCGATCTGGACCGCCAAAGTTCAGGGAGGGCTGGTTGCAGAATGGCGCGTGTATGAGGATACCAAAGAAAACCGCAAGAAGTTAGAACTGGTATAAAAGAACAGAGAGGAGGCCGTACGGCCTCCTCTACTGAGTTTACCCTCTGTTTCTCCCCCTCCCCTTTCAGAAAGAAACTACTACAAAAACAAACACCCTTAACGCTTGATCCACTCTCCACGCCACTGGCTGGGAGATATACCGACGACAGAGCGGTGGGCGCAGATCAAATCAATGTCCCATTTTTCGTGTTGGTCTTCAGAGCGGAAATCAGCATACACCCACCACCGCCCGTCATACATGTAGGTATAAACCCGGATGATATCTCCGTCATGATCCTCCTTGACCTCGCCGCTGATGGCATGCATCCCCGCCACGCCGCAGGCGTATTCACTGCTGCTGATATTTGTGCGGTATGCGCCAGCTGAGACGTCAAAAATATCCAAATGGGTCAGGGAATCATCGTAATCTAGAATCTTTGCCTGGTTGTCGTAGAAACACATCATCTGGACCAGCCAGTTCTCCTCCCCACCTTCTTCCATATAATCCGCTGTGACCTCCCATTCCCCATCTTCATTCTTGCGGGTGAAGACCTGGATGATGTCACCGGCGGAATCATCCTCCACATTGACATTCTTGATGTCGAAGCCAGCGATGCTGCAGGTGTAGTTCTCGGGAATGGGATATGCGGTAGGATCGAGGGTGACGGTCATACTTTCCGGGGGTCGAATGTAAATACTCGAATAAAACGTGGATAAACTTTTCTCCACACACATCAACCCGATACTCCAGTCCTCCTGGTCGTTATGGGTCCGGAAATTGGCGTCTATCTTCCAATAGGTGCCGGTCCGAGACAGCCAGAGTTTAAACACATTACCTACCTTGCTTTCTTTGATATCTCCATCCAGTCCCGCTAAACTAACCACGCCGCAGTTGTATTGATCTGTACGGATATCCGTCGTGAATGGCTCTCCCGCCGGGATGTCAGTATAGTTTCGAAAGATGATATTTCGGGTATAACCGGGTGTGGCGGTGGGGAATATGACAGGTTCGAGCGTTACCTTAAAAATCGGTTGAACAATGATAAGCTCATCTGGTTCATCAATATAGATGGATTTCTCAACCTCATCTTCACCCCACTCGTTCTCTACATACAACTTGACGGTATAGTTTCCCTCACTGGCGAATTCGTAGGTGATTTCCTCGCCCCCTCCTAACTGGCTGGCGTTTCCTCCCTCGGGGATGATATACCAGGTGTTGAAGGTGGGATCTCCTGTGGACTCATCCAGGAAATGGATTTCCAGAGGCGCTTTTCCAGTACTGGGATCCATGGAAAACGCCGCGCTGGGCGGATCCAGGGGCAGCGAAGACGCCGCTCCCACCGGGACCTCATTTCTGGTCACGACGCTGTCCGGGAGCCAACCAAGGTCGCCATCAAAATCGATCTGCCACCAGGATTGACTTCCGTTATGACCGGTGACCTCATATACCGCCCCGAGGGCCGCTTTCCCCAGCGAGAAGTATTTATTTCCCGGGCCTATCCTGACTTCTATCCCAGCAGCGTCGACCGTCAGCTCAGGTTTGACCTCCACAGTCGGCGTGGGTTCTTCGGAGGGCAAGACCATGGCCATAGCAAAGAAAGACCCCGATTGAGGCCATTCAAAGACCACGCGGGATCTGGTGGGAACATCGCTGAAGTCGATATCCTGCAGGTTGACCTGGATCTGGTAGGGGCTGTTGAGGAAAGGATAGAGCTCCACAGATTCAACTGGATCCCCCTTTTCATCCACCACAAAAGCATTGGGTTTGTTTTCTTCCACGAAATTGTAGCCGCTGATCCGGACGACCGCATTATCAAAGACAAACTCGTCCCCGATCTTTTCCAGCGAGATCTGATCCGGCACCATCTGGCAAACCATGGGCACAGGAATCTCATCTTCTTCTTCCGGTTCTTCGCCGGAAACGATCCCCTGCAACCTGCCGACCAATGAGCGCCCGATGAATTGATCCACCGTATCCCCAGCCCGGGTGCTCATGAAATCCACATTGCAGCGGAACTCCGCGCCCATGGAGGCTGAGAGCTGTTGAGTGTTGACCCTGGCATCCACCATCAATCTCTCCACCTCATCCGCCATCTGCTCCGCCACCCGGGAAGTCGACCCCTCCAGGGTATGGATGATTTCGGTCATGGTGTTTTCCCACTGCCCGGGCTGGTCATCCAGGGTCTCGATGAGGTTGTTCACGGTCCGGTTGGTTTCGGCGTCTAAACCCGCTTTGATGCCCACCCCCTGTTCGACCATACCCAACAGGACATCCACCCGCTGCAGGGTGTCCTCCGTGAAACCAAATTCCAGGCCCTCTTCGACGGTTTTATTCAACTCTTCGATCGTAGCCCGGGTTTCCGGTCCGATTTCCACCCCTGTGGCTATCGTGTCATTGAGGTCGTCAATCCTATCCAGCGTGTTCGGCCCCAATTCAGAGCTCGTTTCGATCTCAAACTTACTCGGAATCAGCTTTTTACACCCCGCAATGCTGACCAGGGAAAGGACTAGTAAGAAAACAAAAAACGCCTTCTGCCTCTGCATGACTCACCTCCATGAAAAGGGAACCTGTGGAACCAGGAAGTTAATATCCTATTAAATTGTTTTCAATATATCATTCGAAAAGATGATTCAGAAACCGGCAAGAATTGCCATAAACCTGCAAATACCTCCACCCATAAAAATGTACTCCTAGTGTATATGAATCAAGCCCGGGTGTCAATTCTTTCAAGAAGAACTTTTCAAATCGAAAAGAGATCAAAACAAACGTTTTCAACACCATGACCCTCCTTTGAAAAACACATTAAGAATCCTCAAGGGAGGTCAAAGCCTCCCCCGATTCATTCAGGGTGAATCATTTCATTCCCTATGCACCTCGTTCACTGGTCTGGCCAGAGCACACGCCATCTGCTCATATCAATATCCACAATAGAGCGGTCGACACAGATAAGATCCAGATTCCATTTCTCCCCTGAGCCCCTGGAGTAGAAATTGGCATAAGCATACCACTTATACTCATCTCGATCGACAAAAGTATAGGACTCAATGAGATTGTGGCTCCCCTCGCGTTCAATGGTGCCATTGATCGCCTCCATCCCTTTGAAATCTCCACTCAGTGAGGATAGAATACAATCACCAGCTCTTTCACAGAAAAGGCTTTCACTATAAAGCCAGCCTTTCCTTTTCCAACCGACAAGCTGGTTAAAGGAGGAAGCGTGAGCGGCTCCTATCATGTGGTAGGCGTGGACCTTTCCGGGCCGACCAACGTCAAAGACACAGTCTTCCTTGCTTTTGAAGTGCTGGGAACAGAAATCCGTCTCAACCAGGCCATCCAGGGTGCCAAAGACCATGACATCCATGCGGCTGCGGAGGAGCTCCTGTCACTGGGGGACCTTGTGGTGGGATTAGATGCTCCTTTGTCCTACAATCCCGGTGGGGGCGATCGTTCCGGAGATAAAACCCTGCGTGAAAAGGTCATCCGCGCCGGACTTCACCCGGGTTCTGTGATGACCCCGACGATGACGCGAATGGCCTACCTGACCCTGCGTGGGACCGCCATCGCCCGGATCCTGAGTTCCTTTCCAGAACCCAAGCCCCAGATCGTGGAAGTCCATCCCGGGGCGGCTATGGCCCTGCGCGGCGCGCCCATCGCGGACCTCCGCGCTTACAAAATGGACCCCCCGGCCCAGCAAAGATTATTAGGCTGGCTCAAGGGACAGGGCCTAGACATCAAAGACATGCATAAAACCCTGGACAGCCATCATGTTGATGCCTGCGCCGCCGCCCTGGCCGCATGGAAATGGCATCAAGGAGATGCAGTCTGGGTGGAACCCGCGTCCCCTCCCCACCACCCTTTTGATTACGCTTGTTAGCTGCATGTCCTGGCGAGGGAGATCAACCAAGGTCACTAAACAAATGCTCCACGTTATGTCTCTTCCGCAGCGTCCATTTCTACTCTGCCCACTCTGGCTGATCTCGTCCCCTGACAAATAAAAAAAACAGCCTGTGTTTCCACAAGCTGTTCGTTTATGCTACCTCTGGTATTTAATCTCACGCTTCCGGTGGGGGAACCGGCAGGTCTTCCTGGTCGATATCCACCCACTTATCCCCCTCATCGATCAACATCACCGGGATGTCATCCCGGATAGGATATTTGCGGCCGCACTCCTGGCAAACCAACCATGCTTTCCGGAAATACTCAAGTGTACCCTCCCTGGTTTGAACGCAGGCCGGGCAGCGCAGGATTTCTAACAACTCTTCACTTACCATCACACCCTCCTTCATGAGACAGCGTTCGCTGCCCTTATTATAAACCTATGTATCCGGCTTACAAGGATTTTCAGGATCAGGATCCTCGGGAGGCATCCCTTTCGTCCCCGGCCCGTACTGGCAAACGGCCGCCCAGGGCATGTACTTGGTCTGAAAGTATTCCCTCCAGGCCAACTCCCCATCTTGAAAGACTTCCCGGAGGATGGTCACGGTCGCCCCTTTTGCTGACCAATCCACTTGTTTAATCTTCCCTTTTGCAAGATCCTCGTTTTTCTCGTAAATGGGGTCCGGTGGGTCCTTCACTTCTGTTAAGCCGGAGGTATCCCACTTCACGGTCCGTCCCACCCTGGTGCTGTAAAACTTCCAGGTCAGACGCTTGGCTCCCACATTGACGTATGTTTCCATCAGCAGCCAGTGGTCGGTGTCGTTTTTGAACTTAAAATCCACCACGGGGAAGTACACTGTGGCGTCCAGTCCCGCCAAACGATCTTTATAACCAACAGCTGTCTGCTCGTAATATTTCACCCGGTAGGCATGCGGGTGGCGCTCCACCACCGGATAACCGCCGAAAAAGACCGTCCGGAAAAGCGTGGTGCTCACCTGGCAGACCCCGCCGCCCACTCCCTTAATAGTGCGGTCCCCGTAGATGATCCAGGCTTCCTCGTAGCCCTTATCTAGGCTGACGTCGCCCAACTGCTCGCCCATGGAGAAGGTTTCGCCCGGGGCGATAAAGATGCCGTGAAACTGGGCTGCCGCGGTTTTGATATTCTGGATCCGCGCTGCGCTGGAGAACCGGAAATAAGTGCTCTCCTGGCTGACCAGTTCCGTGATCCCCAGCTCTTCCGCGGTGGTGGCTTCCGTGACAGGAGGACGCGTGTACTCCAGGACTACCGGGATCTGGTGCCGGTCTTCCTTCAACCCTTCCTGAATGGCCCGGATGGTCTTTTCGATATCCAATCTTCTCCCCACGACCTCCCGCTCCAGCAGATCCAGCTCACGGGTGTCGTCGTTGAAGATCATCCGCGCGTTCCTGGGCGCTTGTTCAACTTTTCCCGCGACACCTTCTAAATATCCCTCCAGGTTTTCGGGATCCAGGGCAATCCGGTATGTCCCCTGGTCTCCTTCGGAAACGCGCTCGATGGACAACATCTGCACCAGGATTTCTGGTTCCAGAACCCAGGGACCGGGATCAGATTCAGCAGGGTCAGGCACGGTAAGTGTCAGAGATTGGCTCAAGATTTGGCGCGCAAATTCTGCCTCCGCGCTGATATCCAGGATATCCGGGGGCTCCTCATCTACGACCAGAGGCACAACCCCGTCCTCTAAAGATTTTACCTGCGCTTCCACCGCCTGCAGAGTCGCTGGGATGTCCAGCTTGCGCCCAATCTGACCGGGCTGGATGACCACATCCAAGCCATCCAGGCGCAGGGAGGCTTCGACGGCTGGCTTATTGATCTCTTCCGCGACCCCGGATAAATACTGGTAGCCGACCCTTTCGTCGATCACAAAACGCGGCGTCAGCGTGACTCCATAGCGCATAATTTGGATCTGGGAGAGGAGGCGCTCCCCGAGGCTGCCCTCCCTGCCGTATTCAAACGCGACTTCTGCGTTATGATTATGGCTGAAAAACAGGCCCAATTCAGCGGGGGTCGCAAACCAATCCCTGTCCTCATACTGAAGCAGGATGGTACCCTTTTGGGGATACGCGTACTTTTCCGCGAGCAGAGAAGCTGCTCCCTGGGGAGTTTCTCCCCCGACATTGACGCGGCCCACGTTTACGCCCGGGAAGACCCGGTCCTGATATTGGGTATGCAAAGCTGTCATGCCCACCCCAATCACCAAGAAAAAGAGCAGAAAGCCGCCAAAAAGCGCAGCTGTGGCGTGCCAGACGGATTGGGGGCGGAGAATGGTCTTATTCATCGCTTTCCATTTTATCAGAGAGAGACAGAAGGGGAAGGTGCTTTTTCCATCTTTAGTCTGACATTAATCAAATGTGCATACTGAAATGGATAAATTATGGAACAAGCGTAAATGTGCTCAGCTGAGACCCGATCTCCAGAAAAAGCTGTGAAGGCGCAACAGGTAGGTTACAATGAGAAAGAGCTTTAAAGGGAATATGTTATATAAAAGATTCTTGGGAGATTGACAGCAAAGATGGCTAATCAACAATCTGAGCAAGATCATAAACCCTCCTCCATGGGCGGCATTGCTGTAATCCTCGTCTCCGCTTACATCGGCGCCCAGATTATCGCCGACATCAGCAGCTTAAAAATTGGCGTGGTGTGGGGGCTGGCGGTAGACATGGGGACATTCATTTACCCGATCACCTTCACTCTGCGGGATCTGGTCCACAAAGCGTTAGGGAAGAAGAACGCCCAGATCCTGGTCATCACCGCGGGAGCGATAAACTTGCTCATGGCGCTTTATTTTCGATGGATCGCAATCGTGCCCAGCGACCCCAGCTGGGGATTGGGGCTAGAATTCGCAGCTGTCCTCAACCCGGTGTGGAGGATCGTTTTGGCCTCCATCGCCGCTGAGGTGGTCAGCGAATTGGTCGACACCGAGGTTTATCACCTGTTTGTCACCCATGTCAGTAAGCGCTTTCAATGGGCCCGGGTTCTCATAAGCAACAGCCTGAGCATACCCGTGGACAATCTGATTTTCACACTGGGCGCTTTTTACGGCGTCCTCCCCGGCCCTGTTCTGTGGCAAATTTTCCTGGTCAATTTCTTAATGAAATTTGGGATCTCCATCCTCAGCCTGCCATCTATTTACATAGCCCCCGGCAAAAAGAGATCCGAATCATAAGGTAGGCAAAGAGGTACGTAAATTATTGGTCAATTTGAAAACGGCTGCACAGCGATCTCCGCTAAGATCTCCCCCAGCGGATCCCGATTGGATCCTATTCCCGGATCAAATGCCAATGACAGCGCTTCCTCGTCCAAGATGACATCGGAAATCTTAGCCTCCCGCCCCAGACGTTCCGACGCATGACGCAAGAATAACCCGTGCTGGGACCGGTGACATGTGGCTGCCTGGATCTTTTGTTCCCGCACAGGGGTGATATCAAGCACCCAATCCGCCCTGTCGCTCTCATTCGCCAATCCCGGTCGAGGCGCATTCTCATAAAATGGAGCAACGGTATAAACCGCCGGCTTTTTCCCTTGAGTGTATCGAACAGCTGCCATCATCGCCCGGTGGGCCAGGATGTGCGCCGGGTGACCGTATTCCCCGTCTGATCCATGGGTGATCACCACATCGGGAGCCCGTTTCCGGAGAACGGCCTCCAGGGCACGAACCACCTCGACCTCATCCTCTGCAAAGGCGTAAAGGTTCCCTTCAGAGTCGATCACCGGGTCCTGGAATCCCAAGAAAGACAGGCTGCGCCCCCCCAAGGCCTGCACCGCACACCTCAACTCGGACCCCCGCACATCCCCCAATTCTTTTTGGGTACAAAGCGGGGGGTCCCCTCTCTCTCCCCCTTCCCCCCGGGTCGCGCACAGATAGTGGACATCAGCCCCCTGCTCAGCGAGATACGCCAGCGTACCTCCACCGAACACGGTTTCATCATCGGGATGTGCAAAGAAAGTCAGGATGTCAAGAACCATAATTCCTCTATAAATTGATCTGCGTAATACTTTACCAGATGGTTATTAATAAACTATATGAAAAAGAAGGTAAGGGCCAGGCAGACACAAGAGAGGATATAATGAGGATGAAAGACTTCTAAGAAAACTCACTGTCTGAAGGAGAAAAAAGAATGCAAATCACCGTTTTAGTATCAGGGTTAGCCGCATTTTCCTGGCTGCTTGTGGTGGGCTTTATCGTCCTCACCGTTTTGAGGGCCCGGCAAAACAAAGCCACACGTGGAGCGCTCACGGGGATCGTCATCGCTGTCGTTCTGGCCCTCCTCCTCAACACGGTCAGCGCCGGGTTGGTCTTCATCCAGCCCCAAGAGCGCGGTGTGGTAATCAGCGCTATCACCCCTCAAGGCTACCGGCCGGACATCCTGACGCCCGGCCTGCACTGGGTCATCCCCTACGCGGAAAACGTCGAGCTCTACCCGATTTCCAAAAGTACATATACCATGTCAATCGCTTCCCATGAGGGCCAGATCAAAGGTGATGATTCCATCGCCGCCCGCACATCGGACGGTCAGGAGGTGTTCATTGATGCCTCCATTATCTTTTCCCTTGACCCTGAAGAGGTTCTGGATGTGCACATCAAATGGCAGGACCGGTACGTTGACGGATTGGTGCGGCCGCGGGTCCGAGGCGCGATCCGGGATGCCGTCTCCCAGTTCCAGGTCAATGAGGTCTACAGCACCAAACGAGCCGAACTGCTGGCCTTAATGGAACAGGATCTGGCTGAATCCCTGGATGAAAACGGCATGATCCTCTCCGATTTCGTGCTCCGCAACATCACTTTCACGGATGAATATGCGGCCTCCATCGAAAAAAAACAGATCGCCGAACAGAAAGCGCAGGAGGCGGAATATGTCGTGGAGCAGCGCAAACAGGAAGCCGAGCAGGCCCGCCAGGTAGCCAAGGGTAATAAAGACGCTTCCATCATCGAGGCCGAAGGCC
>JAGXKM010000037.1 GCA_018335275.1 Anaerolineales bacterium
AACTTGCGGATCTCACGGTGCTTACTGCTGAGGACCCCCGCACAGAGTCTCTGGATGAAATCCTGCAGGAAATGGCTGGCGGCGTTCGTTCCCGGGGAGGGAAGGAGGGGGAAACCTTCTGGCGCGTGCCCGACCGGGGCAGGGCGATCCGTTTTGCTTTGGAAAAAGCTCGCCCGGGGGATCTGGTCATCATTTGCGGAAAAGGGCATGAGCAGTCGATGTGTTTCGGGGAGACGGAGTATTCCTGGGATGACCGCACAGCCTCCCGGGCTGCGTTGGCTGATTACCTGGGAATCCTGGGTCCGGAGATGCCTTATCTGCCAACCCAGGAGAGCCCCGGAGCGGGATCCGGGGAGGAAATGTCCTCGTGACGCACCTTTGTCTGATCTAAGACCTGTATTCGCATAGCCAAATAATGATCTGCTCCCAGCCTCTCATCCCTCATTATCGCTTATCAAACTATAGACAACTATACTATTGACAAAATGCATATAGTTGAGTACCCTAGGAAATGCAGCAGGGTAAGTTGTCGAGGAGGAAAGCGTGGGTCACCGTCAGGCCTGGAGGGAAAAGAAATGTCCCCACCGCAGAAAACGGAGAGGGATGAGGGTCTTTTTAAGGCCCAGTTTGCTCTTAATGCTTCTGGAAGGGGAAGCCCACGGCTATAACTTATACGATCAGCTGCCCACTTACGGGTTTAATTGTGACCGATTGGATTCCAGCCTTGTCTACCGCCATCTGCGGGATATGGAAGATTTGGGATTGATCGAATCTCACTGGGATGAGGATAGTATGGGGCCGCGGAGAAGGGTTTACCGGATTTTGCCAGCGGGGATCCAATGTTTAGCGGATTGGATGGATGAGTTGGGCGATATCCGCGATCAAGTCGCAGACCTACTTCGTGTCTATCAGCTTCAGATCAGAGAGGTGGAAGGTCCAGGCCCAGAAAAAGGGGATGGTTAAGGGTTAGTTCTTTGCGCCAGTATTTTTAAGGGATCCCTGAATGAGAAGGGGTTCCCGGGTAGAAAAAGAAACCAACATGTTATAAAGGAGAGAAAAAGAATGCGGATTGCTGTATCAGTCGAATCGGAAAACGGTTTAGAAAGCAAGGTGGCCCATCATTTTGGACGCTGCCCGTACTTTGCGCTGGTCGATGTGCTGGATGAGGACATTCAATCCTGTAAACTGATCCCCAACCCATATTTCAGCGCGCACCAACCGGGTCAAGTCCCCGGGTTCATCAAAGAACAAGAGGCGGATGTCATGCTCAGTGGAGGTATGGGCAGGCGTGCGATCCAGTTCTTTGAGGGCTATGAAATACAAGCAGCCACGGGGGCTCAAGGTACCGTGCGGGAAGCGATTCAACGTTATCTGGGTGGTGAGTTGTCAAGCGCTGCTCCCTGCCGGGAAAGCGTTGAACACGAGCACGGCCACGGCCATCAGCATAAACACGACAAAGGCCACCGCCATTAAGATTCCCCATGACACGGTCTTCGATTCTGGAGCGCATAAAAAACTTAAAGCGTGAGATGGACCAGCTGAAGGCAAATTGGCCCCCGCACACGACCTCGCCGGTGTTCATGCAGAGGTGGGATGAATTGGAAAGGGAGCTTGCGGAGCAAGAAGAACGCTTGAAAGAGGTCAAGTCCACCGGGTCTAAAGGGGAACCCCATCTTCCTGAGGACCATGGGGAATGAAATCCTCACTCCTGGGTCCTCAATTGAGCTTTGATTCTGGTTTGATCTCAAAAGGGGCCAGTTGAATGGTCTCATAGGGCATTTCAACCCCCGCTTGATGGAGGGCGTTATAAACGTGCTCTTTGAGTTCGGCTCGTTTTCCTACGTGCATGCGTTCGTTATCGATCCATACTCTGAGTTCGATCTCGTTATTGTAATCGTTGAGGGCCATCAGCAGTACCTGGGGTACGGGCTCTTTTAGGAAGTCGGGATCTTGTTCGACCAGATCAAGCAGAATCCGGCGCACATGAGTGATATCCTCTTCCAACCCGATCGTGAACCTCACCTCAAGCCTGAGATGGGGGAAATTTGTGTAAGATGCGACGGTCTTGTTGATCATCTCTGTGTTGGGGACGGCCAGCATGCGCCCGTCCGGGGTGACGATTCGCGTTGAGCGCAGTGTAATTTGTTCCACCTTGCCGTACTTATCGCTGACCTCCACAAGATCGCCGATCACAAAAGGGCGGTCTAAGAAAATCAACAGGCCTGAGATCAAGTTAGAAAAAGCATCCCGGGCAGCGAAGCCGATGGTGATCCCGGCGATGCCCAGGGAAGCCAAAACAGCTGATATATCCACCCCGCCCGCGTTCAAGGCATACATCCCCCCAATGATCAAAATTGAATATTTAGTCAGGGTCTGGATGAAGATGCGCGTGGTTTCGTCCTGCTCACCTTTCTTGAGCAGGGAAGTGACAACCCGCCTCAGCACGAGCCACAAGAGATAAAAAAGGAGAAATACCACACCCCCCGAGATCAGGTTGATGATCCACTCTCCGATCACTTCCCCGAGATTGGCAGGCTGGAATATCTCGGATAACTGCATGAGCAGGTTTTGGATGAATTCATTCATGATATGTCCTCCAGCAGCTGGATGCCTGTTTAGACGCACAGCAAACCAGCCTCTGTTGTTTAAAAAATAAGGGAGTAGGGTCGGAAAGGGGAGCTGCCAGATTTAATCGGATCTCATCCCCAGGAGTTTTCGGGCTTTTTCAAGTTCGTCCTCTCTGACCAGAATCTGGGACTGCAGGTTATCCCCGACATAGAATGAGGGAGATTTGTAATAAGGTACAACCGCAGCGTGCAGGTCATGCGCTTGAAGGATATTTTTATCCCTTTCCGCTTCATGTGTGGGACAGATCTTGAGGGTTACAGTTTTCATGTGTATCTCATCTTTGTAGTGCTCATGCCCGGGTTTTAATTCGTGGCTGAGATCCGCACGCTAGGAGAGCGTTAAAAACCACGCTGCTGGCCTTCCCAGGGGGAATCTTTCCCTTCCTGAAATTCTTCCACGCTGGGCCCTTGAAGGGTTTTTAAGCGCCGTAAGCCGTAGAGATAACTCACGGCCAAGACCAGGATTAAAGCGGGCCAGCCGGTCAGCAGCTGAATGATCCCCAGGGTTTGGGCTGATCCCTGCCAGTAAAACCAGGCCTGGATCAGAAACTGAAGTCCAAAAAAGGTAGACCAGCCCATGGTGACCTCGCTGTAAGCGGGGCGAACCTGAGGGTGCCAGTACCACTTTAAGGGCCAGCCCCGGGTCAGGTGACTGCTCCAGGCTGCCAGGGGGCGCTTTGCTATCAGGCTGGCCAGACTGGCCAGAAAGGTGATCCCGCTGCTGATCACGCCGGGCAGGAAAAAACTTCTCGCGGACTGCGAGACCCAGGCCAAAAATCCGGCGAATGCTGTTATCCCCACTCCCCCCAGTGTGTAACTGAAAGATTGTTTTCGCCACAGCCGGATTCCAAGCAGGATCCCGGCGGCGGCCAGGGCGACGAACAGGGCTGCGGTAAAGGACAGCAGCCCGTTGAGGAGTGTGAAAAGCAGGGGAGGAAGGACGACGTCCAGGAGGGGCACTCTCCCACTGAGGACGGATTGAAATTCATCTTTGAGTTCATTTAATTTCGACATCGTTCTCCTTCCCTGCTAGGGAACTGTTCACGCGGATTGTGGGATTTCTAGACTGGTGCCAGGGTGCCGGCGAAAATCTGCCAGGCCAGGGCCGTCTTGGCGACCAGGCTGAGCACGATGTAGATGCGCTCTCCGAAAAGGTAGTTTTTCCAGGGTCCCACTTTCTTGTACTGCAAGTACATGTTCACAGCGAAGATGTTGAAGAAAATGAAGATGGAGATGATGATCGCGTAAACGAAATTGGGGGGTTGGGCGTCATTCACCACCGCGCTCCCGTAAAGGTTGATCATCATCGCGATCCAGGGGATGATCCCGGCGATGCAGCCATAGATGAAGGAGGTCCAACGCACCTTCTCTCGGCCCTGGTTGTCATACTCCATCATGATCCCGAAGAAGTTCATCATGGCATTCAGGCCAAAGAGTCCGATCAGGGTGATCAGGTCCCAGACGCCGAGCAGCATGGCGATGAGCACGATCATCAGCGAGGAGCTGAAGGCGTATTCATAAAAGCGGACCGGGTTCATCTCATTCTTCAGGTTCTTCACATAGCGTTTGTATCCCAGGGTGGAAAGGTAGAAGTGAGCCACCGCGGAGATGAGCAGGAAGGCTCCCACCGCCGGGCCAAAGCGCAGCTCATAGATCAAGTCCAGCTGGGGTTCCAGGGATCGTTCCTGGAGGTTGAACTTGAGGAAGGTGGAATAGATGGGATAAGTGGTGTCATTGCTGAGGATGATCATCAGCACCCCCTGGATGAGGTGCAGAACGCCCATGATGACGTTGAACCGCCTCAATCGGGGGAAGGATAATTTTTTGGGTGCTGCTTCAGACATAGCTAACTCCTTTTAGTAATGTAAATTATGAGTTGGTATATTCCGGATCGTTTTTTCCCATCCAGAAGCGCTGCCAGCTGCCTTCGCTGCGGATGAGGGCGATCAGGGTGTAAAGAGCGCCGGTGAAAAAGCCCAGCGTCATCATCAATACCACCCAGATCAAGGAGGGCAAAAACGCTCTCTCCCGGTACACGATCCAGGCCGAAAAAAGGCTGAAACCGACATACAGGTCCACCAGGGAGACGATCCCCCAGGGATTGGCGAGGATTTTTTGTCCGTCCGCTCCGAAGTCCCCGACGGTAAAGCCATAGAGTAATACAACGGTCATAGCGACGACGCCCAGGCCGGCGATGATTTTTGCGATTTTCATAGATTCAAAACCCTCCTAAAGGATGAGCAGCACGCCGAAGATGACCTCCGCGGCGATGCTGATGTAATTTGAGGACACCAGGGAGTCGTCCAGGAACATGGATACCGTCCGCACCACAGCGATCACCAGGTAGGTGATCCCCAGCGTGGGGTAGCTGACAGCATGGTCCAGGAAGAAGGCGGCCAGGGCCAATCCAATGAAGACCCCGCCCAGGATGGAACGGATTTCCGTGATCCCCCGCCCTCCAACAGGCCTTAACCCGGTAAATCCTTCGATGTTTGCCGGCCAGATCAGGGAGAAAATCCCTGTCAGAAGCGTGCCCAGCAGGGCGATCAACTGCAGGATGTCTAAGAGGTTCATCTTTATTCCTCCTCTTTTACTTTGGGGAACCAGGGAAAGAAAGCGTTGGTTTTTTTCATGTATTCCTCATACCCCGGTTTACTTTCCGCCAGATCTTTTTCCAGCAAAGCCACACCGGAGACCCGGATGAGCAGGAACGTCATCAGAATCGGGCTGAAGATGGTGGCAGCGCCCAGCCAGGTGTTGGCCGCGATCAGGTAAAAACCCCACCACTGCAGGGCGTCCCCGAAATAATTGGGGTGGCGGGTGAAGCGCCAGAGGCCGCTGGTCAACAGCTTCCCCTCATTATCAGGATCGGACTTGAACTGTGAGAGCTGATAGTCCCCGATGGCTTCAAAATAAAAACCGATTCCCCAGACGGCTGTACCCAAAATATCTAAAAATGTGAAATGATGGGGCTGGGCGGGTATCTGCGCCGCGAGGAGGGGCGCGGAGATGATCCACATCAGAAAACCTTGTAAAAGGAAGACCTTGAAAAAAGATTTCCACCACCAGGAGCGTCCCGCCTCCTCGCGCCAGGCTTTGTACCGGTAATCCTCACCTTTCTCGCGGTTGCGGAGATAAATGTGGATGGTGAGGCGCATCCCCCAGATGAAGACCAGGAGCATGATGAAAATTTTCCTGCCGTCAAACCCCCGAGGGTTGAGGGCAGAATAGATCCATCCGGTGATCACGAATCCAAATCCCCAGAAGACATCCACGATGCTGGTGTCTTTGAGCGCCAGGCTCCAGGCCCACAATAAGAACATGAATAATATGATGATTAAACCAGTTGAGAGATAGGTGATGCTCAGCATGGATGACTCCTTAGAGGTCAGGTTAGGCTTTTGTGCGGAAAGCGAACCCAACAGCTCCCGGTCCAATATGGGACCCGATCACCGGGGTGACGATCGCGGAGAGGGGATGAGGCTGATCGGATACAAAGGTTTTCAGTTCTTCCCATAAGGCTTCTGCTTCCTGGGGGGCATTGCTGTGAACGAGGGCGATTTCTTGGATAGGGGCGAGTTCTCTGACATGGTCCACCACCCGCTGCAGCGATTTTTTGCGGGTCCGGACCAATTCAGAGGACGGCTTCCCCTGGTTCATCCTTAATATGGGTTTCACATCCAACAGGCTCCCGATCCCAGCGATGAAAGGGTTCATGCGGCCGCTCTTCCTAAGGTATTTTAACGTATCCAGGGCCGCAAATACATATGTTCGCCTGCCTTCCTCCTTCAGAACCTCCACGATGCGGGCCATATCCTTCCCTTCAGAGGCCATCTCTGCTGCTCTTAGGGCCTGGAAGCCAACCCCCAGACTCAGCTGGCCGGAATCCAGGACCCTGACTGGAACGGGCGCGTCCTCTGCCGCTTTTTGAGCCACTTCCGAAGTCGCGCTCAGCGCGCTCGAGATGTGGATGGATAGAATTTCCTCCGCGCCTTGATCCGCCAAACGCTGGTAAACTTCCCCAAATGCATCCACCCCGGGTACAGCCGTGGTGGGGGATTCTTCAACCTCCGCCAGGGCCTCATAAAATTCCACCCTGGTGATGTCCACGCCATCTAAATAACTATCCTCTGTGAAATTGATATACAGGGGGATGACAGTGATATCCCACTCCTCGAGCAGGGAGGGGGGCAGGTCGCATGTGCTGTCGGTGACGATCTTGATAGTCATGAGCTTAACCCTCATTATGATTTAGCTTGTACCTCTTTCATATCATACATGGATTTTCTCGATTTGTCAATAATATGGATAATTATTTTGCAAAATATTGACAAAAGCGGATTAAAAGGGTAAAATCAATCCTGCAAATCACGAGCTGACAGATTAAGAATCGGCATCCATCTTCTAAAACGGGGAGTTATTGGTTTACTTTCGGGAGAAGGGATGGGTTCAAAGGAAAAGCGGAGCACGATGAGTACGTTAGAAGAGACTCCAACATATAACTTAGGTGTCGTTGTCCAGGAAACAGGGATCAATCCCGACACGCTGCGGGCCTGGGAGAGGCGGTACGGCCTTCCCCAGCCGGAGCGCACGGAAGGGGGGCACAGGATCTATTCCCGGCGGGATATCGAAACGGTGAAATGGCTTATAGCCCGCCAGGAGGAAGGCCTGCGGATCAGTCAAGCTGTGCGCCTGTGGAAAGAGATCATCCAGGCGGGTCGGGACCCATTTCAAGAGCAGCGTGTACCCGGAGAAGGGTCCTCGACCACTTCCCCGGTCCCCAGGGAAAGGGAGGGCGAAGGAGAAGGGGTCATGATCCGGAGGCTGCGGGACGAATGGCTGGAAGCGGCCTTATCTTATGATCCCATGCGAGCTGATTACGTCTTCTCAGAAGCACTGGCACGATTTTCCGAAGAGGTTGCCACCTACCAGGTTCTTCTCAAAGGCCTGGAAGAGGTAGGGGAACGCTGGTACCGGGGTGATATCTCGGTCCAGAACGAACATTTCATCACCTCCCTGGCCAAAAGGCGGGTTCAGGCGCTTATCTTTGCCCTCCCGGCCCCTATCCGGGAGCAAAAGATCGTCGTGGCCTGCCCGCCGAAAGAACGCCACACCTTTTCTGCTCTCTTGATCACCTTGTTCCTGGGCAGGCAGGGCTACCCTGTCCTTTACCTGGGAGCAGATGTTCCGGGACGAGATTTTGATGACATGCTTCACTTCACATCATCGCGAATGGTGATTTTCTCAGCCAATCTGCTTTCCACTGCTGCCCAGGTATTTGATATCGCGGGGCAGCTGGTCGAAGATGGGATCCCTGTGGGTTACGGGGGACGCGTATTCAACCATATACCTTCCCTGCGGGAGAGCATGCCGGGCCTGTTCCTGGGGGAAGATTTCAAGAATATCGCCCCTCGCGTTGAGGGAGTTCTGAAGGATCCCTCCCCGGCCCTGGAGAAGAAGGCCGGGCTCCCGGATGGATATCTAAGCTTGCGGGATGCGGTCGATGAGCATCTGGGCGGCATTCAGCAGCGGATCAAGGATTGGGGAGACCAGGAAGGTCTTGATCCCGTCACCTTTGAGACCGCCCAGCAGCGGTTTACCGCGAGTCTTCTGGCCAGCCTGGCCCTGGGGGATCTCGGTCTCCTGGAGAAGGAATGGGCGTGGGTGGCTGGATTTTTATCCCACCGGGGGTGGGAGGAGTCTGCGCTGGATTCCTATCTTGAGAGGTTTAATGGTTCCCTCAAGGAAGAACTCGGATCGCAAGCGCAGTTGATCACAGAATGGTTCCAGGATCAGCGCAGCAGTTACCGGGGAGGCTAGCTTCATGGGGCGGGTTAATTTTGATTGTGTCCTTTGCTGGGGACTGAGTGGAAGGAGTAACACGGTATGAAAACCTGGAAGCGCGTCCTGCTTTGGGTTGTGGGAGGTCTCCTGGCCCTCCTTGTCCTGGGTCCCTTTTTGATTCCCGTCCCTCCGCTGGAGGGCACCTCACCTGCCCAGGATGTGGCAGGACCAGAGGGGCAGTTCCTGGAACTGGGGGGACTTGATGTCTATGTCCTGCAGAGAGGGGAGGGGGAAAGGGCATATATCCTGCTCCACGGTTTTGGCGCCAGCACTTTCAGCTGGCGGGAGGTCATCGATCCCCTGGCGGAAGACGGGAGGGTGATCGCCTACGACCGGCCTGCTTTTGGGTTCACAGAGCGAGCGCTTACCTGGGGAGGCGATAATCCCTATACACCGGAGGCCCAGGTGGACATGCTGGAGGAATTGCTGGATACTTTGGAGATCCAACAGGCCGTCCTGGTTGGAAATTCGGCGGGGGGGACTATCGCGGCCCATTTCTCCCTCCAGCATCCGGGTCGCGTCTCGGGGTTGATTTTGGTGGACGCGGCTATTTATACCGGCGGGGGCAGCCCGGCCTGGGTGAAGCCGCTCTTGAAAACGCCCCAGATGGATCATCTTGGTCCGCTTTTATCCCGGTCGATCGCCACCCGGGGAGAATCGTTTTTAGAAAACGCGTACCATGACCCGTCATTGATCAGCGAGGAAATCAGGGCTGGATATAGGCGTCCGCTTCAGGTCGAAAACTGGGATCGGGCTTTATGGGAATTGACCAAAGCCAGCCGCCAATTGGACCTTGCCCCGCAGATGGAAGATTTAAGCGTTCCCACCCTGGTGATCACCGGGGATGACGACCGCATCGTGCCCACCGCGGAGAGTGTGCGTCTGGCCGGGGAGATACCGGGCGCAATTTTGGCTGTGCTGGAGGACTGCGGCCATCTGCCCCAGGAGGAGTGTCCGGGGCCTTTCCTGGAGGCCGTGGCTGATTTCACTGCTGATTTGCCTTGAATTTTTACCTTTTAAAAGGATTCGTATAGTCATCTAATACATTGGGAGGGGAATCCATGATCCGGAAGAACGAAAGCAAAAAGACGTCCATCTGGTGGATCCGGCGTGACCTGCGGATCGAGGACAATCAGGCCTTGGCCGCGGCCGTGGAGGCCGGGGAAACGGTCATCCCTCTCTTTATCATCGACCCCCAGATCGTGGATTCCCCCCGGATGGGGGAACACCGCTTGGCCTTTTTATGGGCGGGACTGCGTGACCTGCGGCGATCGATCCGGGAACGGGGGGGAGACCTGTTGGTGAGGGAAGGGGACCCGCTCCAGGTCTTGACGGACGTCGTCCGCAGCACAGGGGCGAGCCGTATTTATGCGGAGGAAGATTACACTCCCTATGCCAGAAAAAGGGACAGCGCGATCCGGGAGCAGCTGCCCCTAGAATTAACCCCCGGTTTGACTATAGCCCATCCGGATCAAATCTCTAAAAATGACGGCGGTCCATACCAGGTGTATTCCTATTTCATGCGGAAATGGAAAGGCCGCTTTCTGGGTGGAGAGTATGGGGACCTCCTGGAGGGGCCGGGGCGCATCCCTTGGGACGGTGACCTGAAAGGAGATCCGATCCCGGAAGACCCCGGGCTGCCGGAAGGAATTCCCTTCAGGCCGGGTGAGAAAGGGGCCCGCGAAAAGCTCCAGGCCTTCAGGGCAGGAGAACTGCCGGCCATCCATGCATATGAGGAAGGGCGGGACCGTCCTGACCGGGAGGGGACCTCAAAGCTTTCCCCATATCTGCATTTTGGGATGGTGTCCATCCGCCGCCTGGTGTCTGCTGCAGAGGATGCGATGCGGCAGGCGCCCGATCAGGAAAGCAGGGCAGGGGTGGAAACCTGGTTGGAAGAGTTGATCTGGCGGGATTTTTACATCTCCATCCTGTATCATTTCCCGCATGTCCTGGAGGGAAATTTCCGGGAATCTTATGATCCCCTTATCTGGCGTAATGATCCGGAGGAGTTTGCTGATTGGAAACAGGGGAAAACGGGCTATCCCCTGGTGGACGCTGGCATGCGCCAGCTGCTGGACCTGGGCTGGATGCACAACCGGGTCCGGATGGTCGTGGGCTCTTTTCTGGTCAAGGATTTATTGGTCGATTGGCGCTGGGGGGAGAACTGGTTCATGGAACGATTGATCGATGCTGACTTGGCCGCCAATAACGGGGGCTGGCAGTGGGTGGCCGGGACCGGGACGGACGCTTCCCCCTACTTCAGGATCTTTAACCCTGTATCCCAATCTGAGAAACATGATCCCCATGGTGACTACATCAGGCGCTATCTCCCGGAGCTGGAGGCGGTCCCCGATGAGTATATCCACGAACCCTGGAAGATGCCGGAGGATGTCCAAGCGGAAAGCGGATGCCGGATCGGGGGGGATTATCCTGAGCCCGTGGTGGATCACGGAAAAGCACGGGAGAGAACCTTAAAGGCCTACCGGGAAGCCAGGGAAAAAAGCGAGGAAGGGACCGGTCAATAAGAGATGTGCAGCTGGTGCCCTTCTGGCCCCATCACCCGCAATAAGGTCTCCCAATCCAGTCGGATATTCCAAACGATCAGGAAGAAAAAGAAAATCCACCATCCGAACAACAGCAAAGCGGTCCCTCCCCCTGATTTTAAGGACAGGAAGAGGGAGGGGATCCTGCGGCGCCGGGTCCAGGCATGAGCAGCGTAGGGGAGAAGGAGGGGGACGAGCGCAAGGTGAAAACGGGGTTCGGCGATGATCAAGAAGTGGGGCACTGCATAGCTGGCCAGCAGGCCGAGCGTCAACCATACAGCAGGCCGGTTTTCACTGAGAGCCATGCCCAGGGGCGTGAGGAAGCCCACCCCCAGCCAGGGGAGGATGAGCAGGATGTAGGATGCCCACCGCCAGGGTTGGGGGATATTTCCCAAGAACCCGTTCCCATAGAAATAAATCATCTCCCGGTCCTCCAGGCCGAAGAAAAAGGCTATCTTTCTGAACACCCGCCACAGGGCGTCTCCGGGGTCGTCTTTGATGAATTGCAGGGCCCGTTGGGTGGCGAATTGGTCCCGAGCCTGATCTTCGATGTGTGCCAGAGGTTCAACGGCGAGGCGGGAGATGAAACCACCGTGTCCCTCCGGGTGGTAGCTGATATACAGGTTATACCCCAGGCTGGTTTCCAGGAACGTTGGTTTGCCCATCAGGCGGCTGTTGCGGACGGCCCAGGGAAGGGTGAGGAGAAGGGTGAGGGCCAAAAAGAGAGCGATGTGTTTGATTTTCGTACGGTGAAAAACCCGCATCCAGGCAGCGCTGACGAGGTGAAACAGAGCGGCCACAGAGCGGGTCAGCGTGCTCCAGGCCAGGAAAAAGCCGCTGAGTGCGGGATACTTGAGGGTCTGATGGGAGGGGATGAGGAGTAAGAAGAGGAACCCCGCAGTCAATGTGGGCAGGAATATGTTCTCGGAAGCCAGAGCCAGGGGGTAATAAAGCAGGATGGGATAGAAGGCCATGCTGATCCCGCTGATCAGGGCGGTCTTTTTCCCCATCCCGCTGTGAACGGCAATCAGGACGCACAGGGGAGCCAATCCGGCGGTAAGGGCTGCCTGAATGAGGCGCGTCCATCCAAAGCGATTTGTCTTGGGGACGACAGCGTACACGCCGCTGAGGAACAACGGGTAGCCCGGGCCGCGGTGGGCGGTCCTCAGACCCTCCTCCGGGAGCTGAATATCCTCCACATCCAAAAAACGGTTGTAATAGGGCTCCAGTTTTTCGAAATCTGCCTCGGTGTACCATCGGTAGCCCCTGCCGTGCAATATGGAGCGGGCCAGCATATCGTACTGGTACATATCATCCAGGGCGATGGGATGATCGAAGAAGAGCAGGGTCAAAACAAGGCGGGGCAGGAAGGCGGCCAGCCACAACCAGCCGTAGACCTGTTTGTTTAATCTTCCTTTCTTTGAATTCTTCTTCATCATCTTCATCCTACCCCGGGTCAACCTTTTCTGTTTTGATGGTATGACGAACAGGCTCGCTGTGAAGCGTCGTCCTGAAATAGGGGCCGGAGAGTCCTGGGCTCTTTCATCCCCTTTCGGCGAGGTAGTGCAGCAGGGCCCGGGTCAGCAGGCAGTCATCTTTGGCGCGGTGCGAGTTGGGAAGGGGGATCCCGCATGCCTTTCCCGCCCGTTCCAGGGAGAGGTAGCGGTATCGTTTGCGGCGCGGATCCCATTCTCCATGGTATTGGGCATAGATTTCCATGACATCGAAGAACCGGGCCCCGGCGGGAGGCTGCCACTGCATCCAGTGCTGGGTGTGGGTTTGTTTGATCATCCGCAGGTCAAAAGCCACGTTGTAGACTGCCACGGAACGGCCGGCCAGGGAGTTCTCCGCCCGCGGCCAGACATCCGGCCAGGTGGGGGCTCCCGCTGTGATCTCATCGGTGATCCCGTGGATGTTCACCGCGCTGGGGGGGATCGTGCCCCGGGGTTTGACCAGGGTGTCAATCAAGGGGCTGCCGTCGGAATCAATCACCGCCAGCTCAATCACGTTGTCGCTTTTCCCCATCCCCGTGGTCTCCGTGTCCAGGTAGACCGGGTCCTTCTGGAGTTCTGCCTGGGCCCTGCGAACGGCTTGCTGCCGGTGATTTTCTCTCATCGCGCCTCCAGTTCTTCCCGCAGAGCTTCCGGGGTGGTCACCGGCGGGCGGCAGAAGCTATCCTGACAGACATAGGCTGTGGGTTGTCCGTTTTGGAGTTCTCGATCCTGGAGCAGCCTCGGACTTCCCTCCTTGAGCGGAAGATCCGAAACGGCGGACAGGGTCCGGGGCCGGTACGTCTCCCAGAGGATCTCAACCATGGCCTCCCGGTTTGAGTCAGATTCGGGACCGAGGATGGCGACTTCCCGCAGCGGTCCCAGCAGCAGGTCCGCCGCCTGCAGCCACTGGCCGAAGCCTACCGGCTGCCGTTGGATGAGGTTCTTCCAGGAGGAGACGATTTCCTCTGCCAGATCGGACCAGTCCGGTTGGATCTCATATCCGCCCATCATGGCCAGCGCGGTGACCGCCAGCGCGGTCCCGGAGGGTGTGGCGTTGTCTTGGATTTCCTGCGGTTTGTAGATCAGGTCTTCCTGATCGCGGCCGGTGTCAAAGAACCCCTGCTCCGGGTCATAGAAGAGGTCCAGCATTTGCTCCGTCAAGGTCCGGGCGGCCCGGAACCATTTTGCCCGACTGTCTGTCTGGTATAAAGCCAGCAAACCCAGGATCAAAGCCCCATAATCTTCAAGATAGGCTTTTCCGCCGGCATTTCCCTGCCGCCAGGAGCGCAGCAGGCGGCCGTCCTCCCTCCGCATCGCCTGCAGCAGGAAAGCCGCGTTTTCCCGGGCGACCTCTGTGTAGTCCGGGCGCTTCAGGTAGCGCCCCGCCTCCGCGAAGGCGATCAGCGCCAGCCCGTTCCAGGCGGTGAGCACTTTGTCATCCGTCTCCGGCCGGACGCGTCCTTCACGCGCATCAAGCAGCTTATGGTGCAGCTCCTCGAGCCGGTCTCTGACTTCATCTGGCGTGAGGCCCAAATCGTCCGCCAGCTCTTGGTCCGTGCGCACCCTCTGCAGCACGTTCTTGCCCTCGAAATTTCCTTCCTCGCTGACCCCGTAAGCAGAGATCAGCAGGCCGCTGTCCGCGGGGTCGGGAAGGGCCTCCCGGATTTCATCCCGGGTCCACAGGTAATAGGCCCCTTCTTCTCCTTCTGAATCCGCGTCCAGGCTGGCATAGAACCCGCCCTGGTCGTCTCTCAACTCGCGGATCAAGAAGTCCAGCGTCTTTTCACAGATCTTGCGGAAATGGCCGCTGCCGGTGAGTAAAGACCCGTGCAGGTAGGAGCGGGCCAGGATGGCGTTGTCGTAGAGCATTTTTTCGAAGTGGGGTACAAGCCAGGCCTGGTCCACGCTGTAGCGCGAAAAACCGCCGCCGACCAGGTCAACCATCCCGCCTCTGCCCATGGCGGTCAGGGCGTGCAGGGCCAGATCCAGGGCGTCTTGATTCCCGCGGGCGGCCTGGGCGAGCAGGAAATCGAGCACCATTCCCTGGGGAAATTTTGGCGGGCCTCCCCATCCGCCGTGGGCCCAGTCGTATCCAGCGTATAAGCGCTCCGTGACCTTTTCCAAAAACGCTTTCTGGATGTCACCTCCCCCGGATTCGCTTTCCCTGGTGCGCTGCAGGTGCTGCGTGATCTGGGCGCTGCTCTTTAGAAGCTCTTCCCGGTCCTCTTCCCAGGCCTGGGCGATGGAGGTCAGGACCCGGGAGAAAGAGGGCAGATTGCCCCGGGGCCGGGGGGGAAAGTAGGTCCCGCCGTAAAAGGGTTTTCCCTCCGGGGTCAGGAAGACGCTCATCGGCCATCCCCCTTGCCCGGTCATGGCCACCACCGCCTTCATGTAGATAGCGTCCAGGTCGGGCCGCTCTTCGCGGTCAACCTTGATGTTCACGAAGTGCTCGTTCATGATCTGGGCGGTGTCCGGGTCTTCAAAGGACTCGTGGGCCATGACGTGGCACCAATGGCAGGCGGCGTAGCCGATGCTCAGGAAGATCGGCTTCTCTTCCCGGCGGGCTTTGTCCAGGGCCTGCTCCCCCCAGGGGTACCAGTCCACGGGGTTGTCCTGGTGCTGTAAAAGATAGGGTGAGTTCGATTGGGCCAGCTGGTTGGTCATCTGGGTTCCTTTTGGGAAATGGTTAACGGGGTTTTCAAGTATCTTTTTAGCTTCCAGGGCAGGTCCTCGGGTAATGCAGAAGGGAGATGGTTCGAGCTTACAAATTTTTTAGATGATTGGGTATTGATTGTCGGTTGGATTGCATTATAATCAAATCAGGTTCATAAAATAGGAATCCGGCTCCGGAAAGGGAAAGGCAGCCACCTTTCACCTTACAATTTTGTTAGCATCCCTGCCTGAATTGACGGGGGAGGATTGCATCGCTATAATGAAGTCATGCATACTCCATGATAAAGTGAGCAAATGATGTCGCAATTGTATCGAAATTTTGGGGAAAAGAAAGGGCAAAGCTTTGTGGAGCTGGCGATCGTGCTGCCCCTTTTGCTTTTCATGCTCATCGGATTCGTGGAAGTGGGCGCGCTGATATTTAATTACCTTTCCATTATGGATGCGTCCCGGGAAGCGGCCCGCTTTGCATCTGAGCATGACCCCAATGTTTTCGAAGGCCCGGGTGTCGGAGGATATTGTGGTGATGATAAGCTTCACTTTTTCCAGGACACGGCCTGCGTGATCACGGACCCTGATTTCAACCCGGATTTGAGCCTGGACCCGGCTGTCGATGACGTCACGATCTCCGTTTTCTGGGTCGAAGGCAACACGTTCGACCTCAGCGGCACGGACGGCGACAAACGTTTACCGAACGACGCGGATGGTGTGTGGTCTCTGTACTCGGAGAACTGGACCCGGAACTGCGACGGCAGCCCGCATTCCACCACCCCCTTCATGCAGAACGCGGAGGTGAATGATAAACTAGGGACGCTCGAAGCGGCGGGAACGCCCACCCCACCGCCCAATAAGGGGATGGTCCTGGTGGAGGTTTATTTTTGCCACCATCAAATCCTGGGCCTGCCCATTTTGAATCAGTTCATCCCCGATCCTATCCGCCTTCATGCTTATACGTTCATGCCCGCGCCGCTGGTGAAGCCCACGCCGACCCCGATCCCGTAGTGAAGGTGTAATAAACGTATGTTAAACATCATCAAACGTTTTCTGAAAAAGAATATTAAGTTCACATCCGCGAACCAGGGCCGGCTGCGCCGGCTGCGGGAGCGCGGCCAGGCGGTGGTGATCACGGCTGTGGCCTTCATGGCCATCCTGGCCTTCATGGGCCTGGTCACCGATGTGGGCACGCTGTATTTGAATTTCACGCGCTTGAAGCGGGCCCTGGATTCCGCGGCGGTGGCTGCAGCAAATAACATTAAAGATTCCTCGATAGGCACAGCCCAACGTAAGTCCAATATCCAGAAAGCAGCGAGGGAGATGCTCTCCTTTAACGAGATCGAGGATATCTCCACCATGGAAGTCTATACCTGCACTGATAGCAGCATACCGACCGAATTTGATGATGTCTGCCCCGACCCCGGCGAGAAGCAGCGCAAGCTGGCCTGGGTCCAGGCCACCCAGAACAGCCCGCTTTATTTTTTACGCCTCTTCGGCATCAACAACATCCCCATCACCACCCATTCCATCGGCGAGGCGGCCACCCTGGACGTGGTCATCGTCATCGACACATCGGAGTCCATGGGGTCAAATACACCCAGTTACGGTGGGGACTTTGATCCCGATGCGGATTGTAATGATCCGGGTGATCCCTATTACCCATGTCAGCCATTGAATAAAGCTAAAGTGGCAGCGAAACTCATGGTCGATAAGTTTTTTGATGGATATGACAGGGTAGCTGTCGTCAATTATGATGTGAGGGCCCATTATATCGACCCGGACTGTCCTGGCTCTATTGACACCGTATGCGCTGATGGTGTTGTGCTTGATCCGAAGATCAGCAAAGTGAAAGATGCTATTGATGCCATCAGGTTGCATGATGATATTGACCATAATGAGGTCATGGGAGGAAACCCAGCTGCAGGAGATATCAATCCTTTAGACGGCAACAATGATGGGACCCTGGGCGATTCCTTGGTCACCACCTGTACGGGGTGCGGCATACGGTTGGCCGGGAATATCCTCAAAAACCAGGGCCGAATCGACAGCGTCTGGATCATCGTTTTCCTCTCTGATGGAGCGACAAATATGACGGACCTGCCCCCCAGCGAGCTGGATCCAAGCAGCCCTGTCCCTGCCACATATCCAAATGGGTTTTGCGGAGGTGCCATTAACAGCCGGATGTGGGACAA
>JAGXKM010000158.1 GCA_018335275.1 Anaerolineales bacterium
GTGAGTTCTCTCTGGCTGTGGTTGACAAGGCTGTCCTTGCCCTGGCTGACCCCAACGCAAAAGACATCTCGGAGGCTTTTTTCGGAGAGCGGCCCCTAGCTGTCCGGTTGGGCTTACCCATGGGGATACATGCCGGCCGGGAATTGACTCTGCCCGGTGGTATCGGGGGGGGAGGGGGCGCTGTTATCCTTCCTGTCCGGGACCAATTTCCTGATACCAGCTATTGGAATGCAGAAGTCATCACGGATGAACGCGGACAGGCCACGGTTACTGTCAGGCTGCCGGATAACCTGACCACATGGCAGGTTCAAACCCGGGGGATCACAAAGGACTCCAAAGTGGGACAAGGGGTGACAGAGGTGGTCACCCGGAAAGATCTCTTGGTCAGTCCTGTGACACCACGTTTCCTGGTGGCAGGGGATCACCTTCGTTTCGCCGCCATCGTGCACAATAACACAGAGGAAGATCTAAGCGCGGATGTGTCGGTGCAGGTCAAAGGCATGCGCCTGGATGAACCATCCCAGGAGACTCAAGTTGTGGACATTCCATCCGGAGGCAAGGTGCGGGTGGAATGGTGGGGCACGGTGGAAGAGGTTTCCCAGGTGGAGATGGTCTTTTCTGCGATATCGGGAACGTTAAGCGATGCCGTTCAACCATACCAGGGGGCGCTTCCTGTCCTGCAGTACACGGCGTCCCGAACATATGGCACCTCTGGCGTGATCCAGGAAGAAGGCACGCGCCTGGAAGTCGTTGATTTACCCCGCACCTTCGACCCCACCCGGGGGACATTGGATCTCGAGCTTTCCCCTTCTCTGGCGGCTGTGATGTCGACGGCATTGGATGCGCTCCAGGATGATGATCATGAGAGTACGCTGGGCATGATGTCGCAGTTATTGCCAGACCTGGCTGCCTACCGGGCTTTAAAGGAATTGGGACTGGAATATCCGGAACTCGAAACTCGACTCGAAGAAAGCCTCCCTCAAATCCTGGAAACCATCACCGGATTGCAGAATGAAGACGGGGGATGGGGTTGGTGGCGGGGAGGGAAAAGTGATCAGACCATCACATCATACCTTCTCTTCGGGTTGGCGCAGGCTCGCGAGGCAGGGATGTTTGTGGACGCTGATGTCATCCAGCGCGCAAATGAATTTCTTGTGGCTACCCTGCCTTCCCCTGATATGCTCAGTCGGGCCTGGCAATATGACCAATTGGCATTCCAATACTTTGCCCTCCAGGCGGCGGGTGCGGCGAATGTAAATGGGGTAGAAAGGCTTTATGAATATCGCGAGCAGCTCAGCCCTTGGGGGAAAGCTATGCTGGGCTGGGTTTTAGAATCAAAAACGCCGGGGGACGAGCGCGCAGAATCTATATTCTCCAATTTGGAATCCAATGCTCTCCAATCGGCAACGGGCGTTCACTGGGAAGAGGGGGATGATCCATCCCATTTGCACAGCGCGGGGACGACGACCGCCATTGTCACATATACCTTAGCCAGGTATGATCCGCAAGCCCGGTCGCTGCCCAACGCTGTGCGCTATTTGACCTCAACCCGGGCCCCAAATGGCAGTTGGTGGTCAGATTACGAGACAGCTTGGTCCGTACTGGCCCTCAGCGAGGTGATGAAAGGTACGGGTGAATTTGCGGCAGATTTCCCATTCAAAGCCTCTTTGAATGGGAAGGAGATCATCTCGGGCCGGGCGGATGGGCCATCCCAGTTATCTTCCATCAGCGCCTCCATCCCGGTAGGCGGCCTCTTGTCGAATCGGCCTAACGCGTTAGAAATTGAGCATGGACAAGGTAACGGCCCTCTTTATTATCGTTCCCATCTGACAGTCTCGCGTCCCGCAGCCGATGTCACCCCTTATGGGAATGGTATGAGCCTTTCCCGGGCCTATTCTTTCGCTGAGGACGGAGACGATGTAACCTTCACCCAGCATGGATCAACTGCTGAGCTGATCAAGGTCCACTTGACCCTCTCCGTAGAAGAGGACACATATTATCTGAGGGTTGAAGATACCATACCTGCCGGTGCGGAAATTTTGGACACACGGCTGAAAACCACCCAGCAGGGAGAAGCCGAGTTTGATGTTTCTTCCCCCTTTCGAAATGGATGGGGTTGGTGGTATTTCAATCCTCCCCGGGTTTATGACGATCACATCACCTGGTCCTCGGATTTCTTGCCAGCGGGGACATACCAATTGACCTACACGCTCGCTTTAAATGTGCCGGGAGAGTATCAAGTCCTGCCTGCCCGTGCCTGGCAAACATATTTCCCCGAGATCCAGGCTCTCAGTGCAGGTGATGAGTTCATCATCACCACGGCCCAAGATTGAGGTTGGAGCAAGGGGGAAAATCCTCTTTTAAATAAAAAAGGAAGGGGAAAAGAGCTGCGTCCAACGTGCGCTGGAGGTTCTCATTTATAGGTGAAGAAAACCCGGATGACCACCTGTATGTCAAAGAGTCTTTTCTTAAGGGGGTGTCGTTCTCCTCAAAGGTGATGGCAGGCGATGCATGTGCCAGGATTAAAAACTGATCTGCAGCCAGTTGGTATGTAATACCACCTGGCAGCTGAGGGCGATAAAAAGGATGAGAAGGATAAAACCGCATCCAATACCCGTACATGAACACCCCCTCCCAAAACCGAATCGCCGCTGAAGCCAATCGAAAAGCACATCCAACATCAATAACTGCAGCAGTCCCGCAATACAGCCTTGTTTCCTTGATCTCACGACGTTCTCCTTGTTTCGACTATCCTTATCCATATATACGGATGTGGGCTAAAAAAGTTGCGGTGTGATGTTATGATTTTAAGGAAGAAAGCAGCATTTCTTCCGCTTGAATTCAGAAGAAGGGGAGCCAGTCCAGATGAAACGAAAACATTTCTCGGACCCCGCACGATTTCAAGAGGCGGTGGGCGAGCACCTTGCTGAACATGAGGCAGAAAATAATCTCATTTTGGGGATTCTCGCGAATATCCTCGCCGGCGATTACAAAGACATTGAGCCTCACATGTCCATGATTGAGGAAGATGGAATCATTCAGCAGGTTTTCCTCCGCACCCCACCATTCCCGGTTCTAATCTCTTACCGGAAGGAACCGCCGTCGCAGGGGATTGTAGGGCTGGGGGTCCAGGGGCTGCAGGCTGATTATGGGGACATGATTAAGGGTATGACAGGGGACAAGGAGATCGTACCTCATTATGCAGAAGCCTGGTCTCAACGCACAGGAATGGAACCTGAGCTCAATACCGAAATGCGGATCTATAAACTGGAGGATGTCAATCCGGTGGAAGGCGTGCCCGGGGAGATGCGTCTGGCAGCGGTGGAGGAACGCGATTTACTGCTGAAATGGTTCCAAGCCTTTCACCAGGAGGCATTAGGGGAAGAGGTGGAAGTGGAGCGGGTGGAGAAAGGGGTCGAGCATTACCTCCATGGGGATCCCCGCCGCCGGGGTTTGATGTTCTGGGAGGTGGAGGGGAGACCCGTATCCATGACGGGGTATTCTGGACCCACGCCTCACGGCATCCGGATCAATGCGGTGTATACGCCCCCCGAGCTGCGCCGGAACGGGTATGCCAGCGCCTGTGTCGCTGCTTTAAGCCAGCATCTGCTCGACCAAGTTTACCGGTTCTGTTTCCTGTTTACTGATTTGGATAATCCCACGTCTAACCATATTTACCAGGAGATCGGCTACCGGGCAGTAAGCGATGTCGATAAGTTTCTTTTCCATCCGCAGGACTGATGTCTTGGGTAGAGGGTCGCTGGCTGGATCATATCCCCCATAAAGCCTGTTTATTTTCGTTTCATCTCACGGAGTTTTTTAAATAATTCTTTTTCTTCAGAGGAGAGGTTTTCAGGGATCGCTGCTTCCACTTTGACATAGAGGTCTCCCCG
>JAGXKM010000038.1 GCA_018335275.1 Anaerolineales bacterium
CCCGCCGGGAATAATACGCCAGCAGCTGTCGATTCGCAAAAGCGAAGTTTGCCGCACAACGCATGGCTGCCAGATAATTTTTCCCATCCTGGGTATTCATGGGCGCGCAGACCAACTCCCGATCCGGCAGTTCGATTCCATAGCGGTTGGCTGCACTCTGGAAACTCTGCACATAATCCGTGCAAACCTGATGCCCAAACCCGCGAGAGCCGGTATGGATCTGAAGGGCAACGTTCCCTTCTCGCAATCCCATCACTTCCGCTGCATCCTCGTCAAAAACTTTGGTGATTAAATCCACCTCAAGGAAATGGTTGCCGGAACCCAACGTTCCAACCTGGCTTTTCCCGCGGTTCAGCGCTCGTTGGCTGACCTTATCGGGGTCAGCTCCATCTAACCTCCCTCCTTCCTCAGTACGGCGCACATCCTGGCCGGTGGCATAGCCTTCCTTCTTTGCCCACTGGCTGCCCTCTCTCAATAATCGGCGCATCTCATCCTTATCCAAACGCAAATGTCCGCTCACACCGACGCCACTTGGACACTGGCGGTGCAGTTCTGTGGCCAGATCGCTCAAAAAGGGCTTCACTTCATCATGCAGCATATTCGTGGACATCAGTCTCACCCCGCAGTTGATGTCATATCCAATGGCTCCCGGGGAGATCACGCCATCTGGATATCGGGTTGCCGCGACCCCGCCAATAGGAAAACCATATCCCTGGTGCATATCCGGCATGACGACCACATTTCCTACCAAGCCGGGCAAACAAGCTGTGTTCACAGCCTGATCCAAGGATTTGTCCCGGGTGACTTCCTCGATAAGCTCTTCTGAAGCTATGATCCTCACCGAAACGTTCATATCATCCCGGTAGCTCTTGGGGATCTCCCACTCGTTTTCTGCTATCCGATTTAAGTCTCGTAGATCAACCATAGTAGATACCTCACAACGTCTAAATGCTAGACATCGAATACGATCCTTACCTGCCATCCTGTGTCCAGCTCTTGAATCTCAAGGTTGTGAAAGGTCACAGCTTTGATATCTCTGTTTAATTCCTTGACAATCGTACCATCCAGGTGGGCTTGAAGGCGACCTTCCCCTTGAAACTCCAAATCAAATTTTTGAAAAGCAATACGTTCCGTTTCCAGATAGAAGAGGATTTCATTTAAGAAGGCCACCAAAAGGCTCTCTGTGTCCATCCCCGTCACGGAAAAAGTTCGCGATCTGGTTTTTTGGAAATTGTCCTCCTCCCGGATTTGGGAGAGATGATACATCCCCTTTGCTGCCTGAATGAACAAAGCGTTCAGATCATCCCCCCACACCTTGATCTCCACATCCGCCGTGTGTTCAATTTCCTGGAAACCAGCTTCCTTTTCGCTCATATTTAAGTACAGTATAACAAAGCTTAAAGAAAACTGATCAGAAGACGATATATCTTCCGATCTAGTTTTCACTCCAAATCACAAAGAATCTCAGCCTGATTCTGGCTGCTAATACTGCACCTATAAATCCCTCTCTTGTCCATTCCCATAGATTCTTCTATAATTCGATTGCCAGGCGGCATGAAAGCCAGAACACAAATCTGCCAACATTTTTCTTATAATCAACTTTTACCCCCACAAAGGAAAGAAAATGAACAAACCTCCCGATTTCGCTGTGATAGGGGGTTCGGGTTTATATGACATCCCCGGATTGTCAGACACACAAGAACATGACCTGGAAACCCCCTTTGGGAAACCCAGCGCTCCCGTCATGACGGGGATCCTCCGGAATCAAAAAATAGCCTTCTTGTCCCGTCATGGAATAGGCCATCAATTGAGTCCCGGTGAAGTGAATTACCGGGCAAACATATACGCCCTGAAAATGTTGGGAGTGCAGCGGGTGATCAGTGTCAATGCCTGTGGATCCTTGCGGGAAGACTACAAACCCGGGGATTTGGTCATCCCCCACCAGTTATTTGATTTTACGAAAAACAGGATCAATACATTTTTTGAGGGAGGATTGGCAGCTCATATTGGTACTGCAGATCCTTTTTGTAAGGACCTTTCAACCCACCTCCTCGAAGCTGTGAATTCAACGGGCGCTACCGTCCACGACCAGGGGGCTTTCATCACCATTGAAGGGCCCCGATTTTCAACGCGCTCGGAGTCCAACACATTCCGGACCTGGGGGATGTCCATTATCGGCATGACCACAGCTCCTGAGGCATTTTTAGCCCGGGAAGCGGAACTCTGTTACGCATCTTTAGCACACATTACAGATTACGATGTCTGGCACACGAGCGAAGAGCCTGTTACCGTGGAGATGGTTTTGAGCATCATTCAGCGAAATACAAAAAACGTCAAAAAAACCATTCAGCATTTAGCGGCGAATCCTATGCCTCCTGAAACATCCTGCGCCTGCACTCAGGCTCTGAAAAACGCTGTGATCACAGATCCTGAAGTCATTCCAGAGGAAACCCGTTCAAAACTTGAGCTGTTAATTTCCAAATATCTTTAAGCAAGGTGAAGATAGGAGAAATAACCCTTCCCACGAAACAAGATCTTATCCGTGAATGATAATCAGCTGACACCGCCAACTTTGCGATGGTGTTGGTTGCCAGTCGGGATTCAGAAAGTGGTCGCTGCCAGACCGACGACGAGTATTCGGGAAGAACCTTATCAGAGCAAAGCCAGGCGTCATTTTTCGCTGTGGGGTGAGATTAAAGTGCATGTGAGCTCAAAAGCCAAGCTGCAGGAATGATAAAAAACTCATAACCTAGAGGATGATTATGACTGTTTTTTGGAGGTGTGAGATGCATTCACATCTCTTTTTTCTGCTCCTCTAAAAACATATTCTAGACCTTGAAAAATCTGATCGCCAAAATAAATAAAAATGGACCTACCAAACATCACAATTAAGAATTTGTTAACCAGACAGGTGTCTTTTTAGGATAAGATGTAGGTGGCGTAGTTTAAGAAAAGATCTTTTCCCTATAACGGTATCAGAACTACGTACCTCACATCATCTAGGTCGTACATAATGTCTTCTAAAGAGAAAAATTTATTACAGCGGGCCCGAAAGCTTGACAGCGAAGCCCTGGGAATGATCTACGATACTTACAGTGACAAATTGTACGCATACGCTGTCAGAAGGGTGGGAAACGCTCAACAAGCGGAGGACTTCGTCGCTGAAACGTTTTCAAGATTTTTGCAGGCATTAAAAAGCGGTGGTGGACCAAAAGACCACTTACAAGCCTACCTTTATAGAATCGCCCACAACCTGATTACCGATCATTACCGCAGGGAACCTCCCCCACCCCTGGAATTGGATGAAGACAGATACAGTGAGGACCTTGGTCAACCCGCTGACATCTTAACAAAACAAATGAAAGCTGAAAGGCTCCAGAAAGCCCTCCAGCATCTAACCCCTGGGCAGCAGCAGGTTATCATGCTTAAATACATAGAAGGATTCAGCAATCAGGAAATTGCGGAAACGATGGAAAAATCATCAGGCGCTGTAAGGTCACAAGCCCACCGCGCTCTTGCTTCTCTTGAAAGGATTCTGGTCGGTGAGGAAGATGAATCATGACCAATCACAATATACAACCTGAGTTAAATAAACATCTGAAAGCTCTCAAAGAAAAAGTACCGCAGCGCGACCCAGAAATGGCAGCCAAGGGGCGGGCTAATTTTCTCTCGGAAGTAAAAGAACTCCAGGCAAAGAAATCAACACCCCGGTTGGCTGAAATTTTTGCAGCGATCTTCTCCATGTCAATTCAGACCAACCGGCGTCTGGCAACCGCTGTCGCCAGCATTCTGATCGCGATCGTTCTTACTTTCGGGGCAGTGGGGGGAACGGTGTATGCCTCTCAGGACAGCCTGCCAAATCAAACGCTTTACGCTGTAAAAACACTCACCGAAGATATCAGGCTCAGATTAGCAAAACAACCGGAAGAAAAAATTAGATTGCTGGAAATGTTTGCCATTCGAAGGGTTGAAGAACTTTACACACTTTCAGAGAAAGAAGGAGATTTTCCCCAGGTGACTGTTACACGCCTGGAACAGCATACAGAAAACATGCTGATATTAGCTTCTGTACAGGAAGGAAAAGATCTAACTCAATTGTTGAATCAAATCCGGAAATCCCTCCAAGCACAGGAAGAGAAAATAGCTATATTGGCAAACACAGAGCATGGAAATGCTGTTAAGGAACTAACGCAGGTGCAGAAAAAACTACGGGAAAAAATCCATCTTGCCGAGGAAGGCCTGGACAATCCAGCTGCTTTTCGAAAGAAAATGAGGAGCACAACACCTTTCACCCCGGTTGAGACCCTGAGACCCGGGAAACCAGAAAAAACCAGGACGCCTGAAAATAAGCGGAAACCGGTTGACCGCGGCACCCCAACTTGGAAAGGAAAACCTGACCAGGTTGGCACGCCAGATCATAAAGGGAAACCGGAAGAGGCTGGACAACCGGAAAACAAGGGGAAACCTAAAGACCCTGGTAAACCAGACAAAAAGGAAAAACCAAACGAGCCAGGCCCACCAGATGACAAAGGGAAACCTGAAGATCCAGGTCCGCCGGATGACAAAAGAGGACCATGAGAAAAGAACGACTATAATGCTAAGCAAATTTACGAAATTCGAGTTAAACACATACCTCTCAGCTTAACAACCACCCCATCTATCCTATCCTCTTATAACCTCCTCTGAATCAGGAAGATTCTCCTGAGCGTGAATGCAGCGTCACCTCCAAATGCTTCCTGGCTCCACGCCTATCCTTTGATAACCAAATATTCGCCTTCTCTTCATAACCACCATCTCAACCTTAAAAAATTCAGATATTTAACAAACACCCGTAACAATCTGGCCCTTTTCGCGTCATATAGAGTGAAAGAAAGTCAGAAAAAAGGGGATTTAAGTCCAAAACCAGGAAATATAATGGCTGAAGAAAGAAAATACCCGATATTAAATGAATATTTTGAGGCTCTGAAAGAAAAAGCTCCCCAGCGTGATGCAGAGGAAGTCGCTAAAGGGCGGAGCCATTTCCTGGCGGAAGTGAAGAGCCTGCAAAAACCCCAACCGACATCCTGGTTAGCGGACTTCCGAAAGACGCTTTCTTCTCTACAAATCAGGGGCAATCGCCGTTTAGCCACCGCTGTCGCCAGCGTTTTGATTGCTCTAATCATCACCTTGGGGTCCGTTGGCGGAACCGTATACGCTTCCCAAGACAGCTTGCCCCATCAAACCCTTTACGCTGTAAAGACATTAACTGAGGATATACAACTGCGATTTGCAGATCAGGCTCAGGAGAAAATTGACCTCCTGGAAAAATTCGCGAACCGCCGCGTGGATGAAGTGACCGCATTGGCTAAACAGGGCGAGGATATCCCCCAAGATACGATCTCTCGCTTTGAACAGCACACAGAGACCATGCTGCAGCTCTCCGCGGAATTAGAGGATGAAAATCAAGCTCAAACGCTTTCCCATATTCGCAATGCGCTGCAAGTTCATGAAGAAGTCATTCAAAAGCTCGCCCAGAAAGAATCGGGGAAAGCGGGAGAAGCACTGCGTATGGTCCAGGGAAGGTTGCGGTCACAAATTCAACGCATCGATAAAGGACTTCTGGACCCAACCACTTTACACGAGAACAATCAAGATCAGAATCCCTTCAAACCATTCGAGACCCCTCCGTCCGGAAAGCCTGAAAATATTGGACCGCCCGAAGAAAAAGGGAGACCGGACGAAGTTGGCACACCGGATCACAAAGGTAAGCCGGATGATGCCGGTCCGCCGGATGACAAAGGGAAACCCGAGGATCCTGGCCCACCTGACGATAAAGGAAAACCATAATAAAGAATCGGGGGGTGTGAAGGTACCGATAAAACCAGCAATTATTTAGTCTTTCGATCACCGAAAGAAAGGAGAAACATATGAAACACAAAAAGCACATTCTCACCAGTCTTATGCTCATCTTAACCCTGCTACTCACAGGGTTCACCAGCCAGGCAGTCCAGGCGGAAAACCCGGAAGAGGACGAGTACGAGTTTTCAGGCATCGTGGAAACGGTAAGCGAAGATGGCTTCACCTTCCTGACTGAGGACGACATTCTGATTTCAGTGAGTGCGATAGAAGAGGATGAAGAAGGAAACTTCTTCTTCATGCTCACCGTGGGAGATGAGGACCCCTTCACCGTCTTTGTAGATGAAGATTTCGATTTTGGCGTCATCGAAGAGGGCGGCGAATTCGAACTCGAGGTCAAATTCAACGAAAAAACCGAAGAATGGACTGTATACAAACACAAATTCGAGGAGAAGGAAAAGGAAGAGGAACAGGAGCGCGAACGCGAAGAGGACGGGTACTTCTGCTCCGAGGACAGTGAAGAGCAGCATCCAGTAGCTTTAGCCATCGCCAAGAGCTATGAAACGGATTATGAATCCGTGATCGGAATGTTCTGCGATGGACAGGGTGAAGAGGGCAGCGCCCGGACCGGATTCGGTCAGATCATGCTGGCCTACCAGACCGCGGGAGAAACAGAGGGCTCAGCCGAAGACATCCTCACCCAGCGCCTGGAGGGCAAAGGTTGGGGCCAAATCTGGCAGGACATGGATCTAATTGGAAAGCCGGATGATGTCGGTCCCCCTGAAGGCAAAGGTAAACCTGAAGGCGCCGGGCCCCCAGAAGATGCTGGTCCCCCGGAAGACGTAGGGGCACCTGAAGAAGCGGGACCCCCTGAACACGCGGGGCCGAAAAACTAATCGAACATTGACATAGATCTCTGTGAGAGGACGCTCTCTCGCCCATGGGGAGCGTTCCTCTCACAACACTAGAATCCACTATGAAAAAGAAACTTTTCATTTTCGTTATCCTGATACTCTTTGCGCTGACCGCTTGCGATAACTCACTCCAAAAAGCGACCCAGCAAGTCTTGGGCAAAGAGGAACGCAGCACACCGACTCCTCCTCCAACAGAGGAAGAAAATGAGGCAGAACAATCGGAAGAGGAAAAAAATACCTCTACTTGCCCAGAAGCAGATCCACAACCCATCGCTGTCAGCATATCTGAAAAATTTGACGTCTCGTATGAAAAAGTGATCGATTGGTATTGCGATGGTTACATTTTTGAAGATATCTTACTAGCTTTGCAAACGAGCAAAATGTCGGATGTGGAACCCGACACCTTGCTGGAAGAAATTAAGGAAAAAACCTGGGAAGAGATTTGGGATAATTTAGGGATCACGAATCCACAGGAATAATTAAACGAATCATACGATGAAAGGTAAAGGTGAACTATGAATGAGAAACTTACCCAAACATACGAAGTGTCCCAACAAGAACTCATGAAATGGTACAGTGGGGGAAGGTCATTTCAAGACATCATGAAAGCCCTTCAAACCAGCCAGCTATCCAATATCCCTCCAGAAGAATTATTAACCCGCAGCCTGAACCAGAGCTGGGAAGAGATTTGGAAGGAGATCGGGGTATTACCTGCTTAGATTGAATATTGGGGGAATTTCAGTCAAAAGAGCCTCTTGATCCTAATTTTCCAGATTCAATCCTCAGGTATTCGTACCTGAGGATAATCACTTTAAGACCTTTCCTCAAGCATCTCCCGATACACAGAGATCTTTCTCTTCACACTTCGAATCCGGATGAAGAGTCGGAGTAAGTATCCCAGGATAAAACTAAAGATCACCCCATATCCAGCGATCATGTACCGATATGTATCCATGATTTCCAATCCCATCTAGACCTCTCCCTTTGTTCAACTCGTCAATTCCAGGCGGAGTTTATTCATCATGGATTCCAGCTTTTCCAACCTGATCCGGTGCCAGAGCACATCCACAAAGAGAACAGAAAACGTGAATAAACTAAAGAAAAATGTTACTTGCATAGGGCCTGTCATGCTGAACCCTCCCCCCCCAGTCGGGTCACCAGCGCCGATCACCACAGGGTGAATGGTGCGCAGCATCCGGATGGAAACAAATGTCAAGGGCACACTGAGAAAACCAAAGATCGCATATACGGCAGAGAACCGAGCCTTTTGTTGCGGTTCATCAATAGCCTGACGGAGTAAAAAATACGCCCCATAAATCAGCTCCACCACAGCCGCTGTGGTTAACCTGGGATCCCACGTCCACCATGTATTCCAAATCGGCCTGGCCCAAATGGAGCCAGAAACAATGGCAATGAAAAAGAAAATAAAACTTATCTCAACACTGGAGAAACCAATCATGTCCCAAATTTTCTTCCTGCTGAGAATATACATACCGCCCATGAGGGCTGAAACAAAGAACCCCAACATCCCCACCCACGCGGTAGAGACATGAAAATAAAATACTTTTTGGACAGCGCCCATACTACGTTCCAACGGAGCATAGAAAAATACCAACAAAACAGCCGCTAAAAAAAGAATGCCGGTAATCCCATCCAACAGGGAAAGAAAACGGGGTTTTTCTTCCATTTATGACCACTCCTCCACCACGTATTCAAACAACATAACAGCTATTGCGGTAAATATCAGATCATAGACAATAATGACATTCAGCCAGGTCATGATCCAGGACCCCGGATATCCTTCTAAATAACCAATGCTCGCTTTCACCGCGGGGATCAGGATCGGGATCGTGAGAGGAAAAAGCAGGATTGGAAGTAAGATATCGCGCGTTCGGGCCTGAACACTCATGGCAGCCAGAAGAGTCCCTACCGCAATATAGCCTATCGAACCCAGTAACACCACCAGCAGGAAACCGGGGACTAACATGTTGACATTGAAAAGGACGCTGTAGATCGGAAGAATTATCACCTCTATTACCAGCAAAAACAATAAGTTACCCAGCGCTTTCCCGACGTACAACGCGCTGCGATCTACCGGTACCAATAATAAACCATCCAAGCATCCCCCCTCCCTTTCAGAAGCCATGGATCTATTTACACCCAATGTGCCGGCAAACGTAAATGTCACCCATATAACCCCCGCTGTGACGGATTCTTGAGCCTGGACATCCAAATCCAGAGCGAAGTTAAATATGAGAATTACCAATAAAGAAAAAACCAGCATAGACGTGAGGATTTCTTTGTTCCGGGCCTCCCCAACAATATCCTTCCAAACCACCGTTATCACGGTCCTGAGGTAATTTCTCACAACCGCTCTCCCCCTCTCAACCGGACAGCCTCCCGGTAAAACATCAGTAGGCGATCCAAGTCTATTTTTTCTTCCTTTACAGAAGCCACGATCTTCCCTCGAGAGAGGACATCAAACCTCGATGCCAGATTGGCAACCTGCGCTAAATCATGGGAGGTGACAACAACAATCCGGCCTTGTTCACTCATATGCAGGAGGACATCGTTCAACATTCGCACGGAATCCTGGTCCAAACCAGTGTGCGGTTCATCAAAAAGTAAAATTTGGGGTTCATGTAAGAGGGATCTTCCCAGGGCTAAACGCTGGACCATGCCCCGCGAAAATGTCCTCACCAGATCAGCGCCGCAGCGCTGCAAACCCACCATGTCCAAAACATTTGCAGCCCTCTGCCGATAATCAGACACGTTGTAAAGGCGACCATAAAACCAGAGATTTTCCTCCGCTGTGAGATCGCCATAAAGCAGGGGTTGATGGGATACAAACCCTAATCGTTCTCTGACCCAATCAGCCTCTTGGGGCAACTGATAACCCCCGACAAGCACCTCTCCCCCATCTGGTCGGGAAAGCGATGAAAGGATACGGAGCAAGGTCGTTTTACCCGATCCATTGGGCCCCAGAAGGGCCACAAGTTCACCCTTCTCCACTTGAAAATCCAGCCCGCTCAGGACACGTTTATGACCAAAACGCTTCCGGAGATTCCGCACTCTAATCATCCTGCATTTCCTTCTCTACAAATTCTCTCAGCCTGGCTTTGAGTGTCTCCCGGCGGGAAAGATACTCTTTCTCCTGGATCTCGCCTTCAGCGAATAAATCATCTAAAGCGATGATCGCATCCATAATCTCTGCCTTGTCTTTGGATTCCTGATTCAATTCTGGATCAGGACCCTGATTCGCCAGCCGCTGATGATAAAACCACATTCCAATCAGCAGCAGGGCTCCAGCCAAGACGCTGAAACCAATGATAAAATTTTTCCGATCCTCAATCAGAACCCATCTATTTCCTTGATCTGACTGTCCGGGAAGACCGGAAAGCCTAAAACGTATTAGTTCTCCGCGCCGCACATTTTCCGCCAAATAAACATGAATGGAACCATCCTGGACTTCCCTGATTCCCATATCTTGGAAAAAGGTTCCTTGGACATCCACGCCCTGGGCAGGCGTCATGACCTCCACTGAGCCTACAGGTAAATTCGCTTTCTGTATAAATTCAAGCTGGTTTTCTTTATATGGGATATCAAAAAACACGATGGTTTGATACACCCCGGACCCTGGAGGGACACTCATCGTATCACCAAACCCATTCTCCGTGAACACATAGCGCTCCCCCAGGGAACCCGACTCGAACCTTAAATTATGCGCTCCTTCCGGCAAAGGAAACTCAAGGACGGGTTCTCCTTCATTCTCAGAAACAACCGTTTTAGGGCCAAAATTTGAAATGATAAACATTTCCCCAAACTTAACAAGAGCTTGATCGGAAAAGTTCACAAAGATATGCAAACTTTCCACGGATAATGATCCCCGATCTGTGGTCGTTCCATAAACACGTATTTGTAGGTCAAGCGTTGTGGTGTCTGATTTAAGTTGGACAACATCCGAACGATACGTCGCTCCTTGATACTCAAGGGAGGCGAAATAATATAACTCCGGTTTCAAAGGCACCGAAGGAAACAGGGCCTTACCATCTTCTCCTAGCGGAAGGGATTGAACATAGACTTGATTCATATGGTCATAACCCTCTAATTTCACCCGCAGGTCCGGCTCCAGGTTTTCATCTTCCCGTTGATCAACAACGGTGACCATCACGTTTCCGAGCCCCTCCTCTCGTGTCGGTTCAGGTGTAGGGTCGGATTGTGGAATTGGCTTCCGGTTTGGAATCAGTGATCCTCTCTGTCCCTCCCGTTGGCGAAAGGGTAATTCCGCTAAAACATTCCCTGAAGATGACCTGGTATATTTCGAGAATGATGTGGTCGTTGGGTAAGGGGAAACCCCTCCCCACATACCCATGTAGAGGGTATGGAATGAAATTAAGACTAACCACCCAGCCTTTGCCACATTCATGATGCCAATCTTTCTCCACACTGGACACAATATTGATCAGAACTCCCCACAACATGGCCGCAGTGAGGGCAAAATTTGTGTTTTTTACTGCCCAATTCGCGGCGCCGGGAAGCGATCAAGGTTTCAATCTCATCGACCTCCGTTCTGGGAGGGGATTTTTGAATCGCTTCACCCGATAGGGGTCTCCTATCTATCTGCTGTTTTTCTTCTAACTCATCGATTTTTTTAACGATCAGGGCCGCTTTTTTTATTAAAGTTTGGCGGGCTCTTTGAAGATCATTGGGGGCAATTTTTCCCAGCTCGTAATCAAAATCTAATTCCTCAATGCGTTTGTATAACCGCTCCCGTTCAGCCTTGAGCCGGGATAACTCACGCTCCCCCTCCAACACATCCGCCTCCTGGTCAAAGAACGGTTGGCTGACAAATACAGCTACCAACAACATAATGCTGAGGAGGACTAAAATTGAACCGACATCCATTTTAAAACACCTCAAATTCTGATCTCATTTTCCTTCCAGAAGAGGATCCAGAGTGGATTTGATATCCTCCAGGGAACGAAACGGCCCGATCTGCCTGTGGTAAATTTCACCATTCCGGTTGATGATGTAGGTTTCCGGGACGCCGCGAATGCGAAAGGCTTGAGAAATATCTGTGCGCCTGTCTGGGCCGTTTGGATATGTGATTCCAAATTGATCAATGTACTCTCTTGCTTCAGGCTCAGTATCCACATAATCCACACCCAAGAAGATGACATCTCCTCGAGATCGATAATCCCGCCAAGCCTGTTCTAAATCCTTGGCTTCGGGCTTACATGATTCGCACCAGGAAGACCAGAAATTTACAACTACCACCTTCCCCCGCAGCTCCTGCAAATGATACGTTTCCCCAGAGAATGTCACCAATTTGAAATCAGGCGCTTTCTCACCAACCCCGATCTGACCTTGCTGTGTCCTTATCAATCCAAGGGCAAGGATCGTCAAGAGCAACACCAATCCTCCCCAAAGCAACCACTTTTTCATACAGTTTCCCTTACCTCTTTCACCTATTTTCTAATTCCTTCTCCACGCGAGAGATATATTCCTTCTCAATCCCTACCTCATCTTCAGGGACTTTCCTGGAATCAGGACGAGAAGGACTTCTGCTGATCCGCCATTTAGTAAACCCTCGATAAAGGGCATAGGCTCCTGCTAAGAAAGCCAGGGGTGGGACGAGATAAACTAACCAGTTGAACCCTCGCTTTGGGGGCTCAGCCAAAACACGGTCGCCGTATTCCTCGACAAAATACCCTTTAATTTCTTCCTCCGTCCAACCCTGCTGAAGCTTCTCACGGATCAACCCCCGCCACTGCTCGCAGGCAGAAGTTCGACAGGCATCCAGCGGTGTGTTTTCACAAACCGGGCAGTAAAGCTGTTTGGCAATCGCGTTCACCTCATCATCAGGAGGAGTTGGTTCCTGAGCGAAACCAGGGCTTGGATACAATATGACCAAAACAAGCAAAACCAGGAAAACCCTGACCCCAAGATGAATATGGTTCTTCATCGGTTCCTCTTTTTGAGTGGCGAGGACACCTTCTGAACTCGATCTAACTCGTTTTCCGGCCAAGCGGCAACCAAAATTCCGGCGATAAAGACCCAACCTCCAATCCAGAGCCAATTTACCAGAGGATTATAATAAATCTTAAATGTGGCTCCTTCCTCGGATATCTCGCGCCAATCGACCAGGATGACATATAGATCACCAGCCAAAGTGCTTTTCACCCCTGGGATCGTCATCGGTTGATTTGCATCATAGAAGTAATCCCGCCTGGGATATATCTCCGCTAATTCCTCTCCACTACGGGTGACACCTACAATAGCCCGGGTCACATTCCTGCCATCATGGGTATCGAAGGACACCAAATCTTTGTACGTGATGGAATATTCCTTCAGGGAAAGGCTCCCCCCTTCTGGAATCGTTCCCTGGGTTTCTACCTGGTACATTTCAATGCCGATCACGCCCAGAGCCATAAAAATTACCCCAATATGCACAATATAACCCCCATATCGCCGGCGGTTATTTTTCACCAGGCTGTAGAATGCAGTGAACACATTTTCCCCATGTGCTTTTATGCGGGCTGCGGCTCCCCTCCAAAATTCATATACCGTGACAGCGAACACAAACCCCACCAGCCAAAAACTCAGTACCCCTTGCCAGCGCGTGATACCAGCGATATAGAGGGCAGGAAAAGTTAGCATAGAAAAAACTAGAGGTTTCCAAACCGCCCGGCCCCATTTTTTTAGGGAGGAATATGTCCACGCAATGAGCGGAGCAATCCCCATCAACAGAAGCAAGCCAGCAAAAAGAGGCCCTGTCGCTCGCTCATAGAATGGAGGTCCCACCGTGACTTTCTGACCGGTGACAATCTCAGAAATAAGCGGGAAGAGGATCCCCCATAAAGTGGTCACGAAAATGCCTAAGAAAAGCAAGTTGTTAAGGAGAAACAACGCCTCCCGCGAGAAAAGCGAATGAAGTTCATTTTTTGATTCTAAATCTTTCCAACGAGATAACAATAACCCTAATGAAACACTCAACGTCAAGGCAATGAACACAAAGAAAAGAGGACCTATCGCGCTTTGAGCAAATGCGTGTACAGAAGAAAGGACCCCTGAACGCGTGAGGAACGTACCGAAGACCACCAGGTCAAAGGTAAGGATGATCAAGACCAAGTTCCACCGCTTGAACATGTCTTTCTTCTCCTGGATCATCACAGAATGCAGAAAGGCCGTCCCTGTCAGCCACGGCATAAAAGCCGAGATCTCTACCGGGTCCCACCCCCAGTAGCCTCCCCAGCCAAGGACATCATAGGCCCAACGCGCCCCGAGGATCAACCCCAAAGAAAGGAACAGCCAGGCCCAAAGGGTCCACCGCCTCGTCAGGCGTATCCAACGGTCATCCGTCCGCCCTGTGACCAAAGCAGCAATTGCAAACGCGTAAGGGATGATAAAGGACACAAATCCTAAATACAACATGGGAGGATGAATGATCATGCCCGGATGGCGAAGCAGGGGATTCAAACCCTGACCATCACGGGGCACAAAAGGGACAGCCCCTTCCGGTCGGGCAAAGGCCTGAACGATCCCTGTAGAAGTTTGCCAATAGCGGGAGAATGGGTTTTCGAAGAATACATTTACGAAGAGGAAAAAAACCAGTGTGACCAGAATAACTATGATCACCCAGGGCAAGAACTCCCGATCTCGTCCCCAGTCGCGCAGCGTAATGGCCGTGGCAAAGGCAGCCAACAGCCAGGACCAAAACAAAAGCGAACCAGATTGTCCGCCCCATAGTGCGGTTAATTTTAGGTAAAAGGGCATGCTCCTGCTGGTAACCTCAGAGACATAAGCAACCTGGTATTGATGGGTTACCAATAAATACAGGAGGCTGAGGACAGGAACGGTTAATAAGGGAAACATCAAAGCCATGGCCTGACGCGCGCTGTTGATCCACTGCTCGTGTTGTGACCGCTGGCCGTAAACCGCTGCTGCGATCCCGTAAAGGGCAACAATAAGTGTAATCAACAGGGTGCCAAATCCGATGTTCGCTACCACGTGAAAACTCCATAGACCGACTTGATTAAAAAACTTCTATTCCGATTCCCCATGTATCTCATCCAGATTGTTCAGGAGAGACTTCCTCATATTTGGAGGGACATTTCAGGAGAACTTCATCCGCGTAGAATACACCATCTAAAGTCATCTTTCCTGTGATGATGGCCTGGGCCTCATGCACCAATAAATCTGGTTTAGGACCCTCATACATGACATCCAAGGTTTCCCGATCAGGGTCATTCACAGCTTGATGCAAGGCAGCGGCTACACCGCCCTCAGCATTCAGGGCTGCATTTTCTCCCGGAAGATGAGCAATCGTGAAGGTCAAGGTTAAATTTTCCATATCATATGCGATGCTTTCGCCGATCACTGCCCCGGACACACGCACATTCCGATCACTCAATTCCCCCTGCTCATATTTCATCTTTGTTTCCTCAACGGTGAGGTAATACTGCGTGTTGGCTTTCGCCGAGGAAGCAATCAAATAAATCACCGCCGTCACAATCAGGATTCCCCCTATGATGAATTTAATCCGACCCCGATTTTTGATTTCCTTCACATCCATTTCTTCACCCATGCTGAAAGCCCCATGATTACTTTACGCAGCTCACGTTTTGTCGCTTGTCAAAATTTTCACATATTGAGATTAATAGAATATGAAAATCAGACGAATGGTATATGAAATATCCTTTGCAGACTGGAGATTGACTCTAAAAACCGAACTCCATAAGCCGCTCGAGGTAAAGTCTAGAGCTTATGCCCACAGACTCTACAATAACGATCGTTTTCTGATGTTTTGCTTCCACACTGCGGACAAGAGGAACTCAATTCAGAGAAAACTGGTTCCTGCGGTTTCGGTTTGCTTTCCAAACTCGCAGGAGGGTTTCGTTTTTCACCAAACCACCAATAAATACCAACTGCACCCAATATGAACAGAAATCCTAAACTACCCAGCATCCAGGGGAGAAGATTCCAGCCCCGGAAAGAAAAAGAAAGTTGGGGTTCAATGGGTTTACGGGGTTGGACCGATTGTCCCCCCACACTCAAAGCATCAGAGGTTTTATGATATTTAATCAGGATATTTAGGCTTTCATTTTCCTTGAATGGGGTTTCGCTCATCCTGAAATATTTTAAGCCGTCACTCCCCTGGTAAGATTCCCCAAAAGGTGGTGATAAATCCAATTCATAAGCACCCCGAGGTTCTTGAACCTGGAACACAACCGAATTCACAGTGTGATTGCCAGGCCATGTATAAGTAAATGTGCGCAGATTGCCCTCTTTTTTTATAAGGGGATCATAGTATTCAAATTGAACTTCATGAAACGTAGCGATAAATGAGATCTCAGCGAATTCCCCCTTCACCACACGTTCATATTTGACAGACATTAACTTGTTATCAGGATCGCGAACAGCTACAGCATTGGGTTGGCCTGCTTCAACAGGAATTTGAAATGTAACCAAAGCAGGGAGTGAGACTTGGGATGACAATACTCCCCGATAAATGATCAGGACACGAGGATCGTCATATTCTGGCCAGATATCAACCACCAGTTCGTCAAAAGTTAACCCTTCCTGACCCTGAACCGGAAGGGGGAATAGAACCAGAACCAGCAAAATGAACAAAACCGTTTTTTTCAAAGGGAAACCTCCTCAATTAGTATACCGGAATCTCCCTCAACCGTTATTTTTCTCAGCGTATCGCATCTCGCAACTGGTGGGTGAGTTCGATAAACCGGGTGGAATATCGAACTCCTTCTTCTCGAGGTCGGGGTAAATTCACCGAAAGATCCATCCGAAGGCGTCCGGGTTGGGGGCTGAACGCAAAAACGCGATCCGCTAAGAAAACTGCTTCCGCGATATCGTGGGTGACCATGACCACCGTCTTTTTGCGAGCGCGCCAGATACGCAATAACTCATTTCCCATCCGCTCCCGTGTCAAAGCGTCCAAGGAGCCAAAGGGTTCATCTAATAATAAAAGCTTAGGATCATGTACCAAACTGCGGGCAATGGCCACGCGCTGAGCCATCCCGCCGGACAGTTCCCGCGGCAGCCAGTCCTGAAAACCAGACAGGCCGACCAAATCAATCAACTCTTGTGACCGGTCTTCCATTTCATTCCGGGATAGATTAGATGCTCGGTCCAATTCTAGCGGCAGAAGGATATTTTCCAGCACCGTCC
>JAGXKM010000159.1 GCA_018335275.1 Anaerolineales bacterium
GTAGATCATCCTTGTCACTCCCGTATGATAGCTGGTATAATTTCAGCCGTCAACCGGAATGTATGCCACCGTAGCTCAAGGGTAGAGCAATCGCTTCGTAAGTGATAGGTTATGGGTTCAACTCCCATCGGTGGCTTTTTGCTTTCCGGCCTTTAATCAAATATTTTTCGCATCGATATGAACGCTGCGCAGCCATCTAAACATCGAAGGAGCCTCTGTGCCTGATATAGACGATCAATTGCAAAAAATCGCTCAAGAAATCCACGATTTTGACGATTCCCCCCTGACAGCATATCGTGAAAAGAATGATTATCAACCCGTGCCGGGGGAAGGGAATCCCAGATCCAGGGTTTTATTGCTGGGGGAAGCTCCCGGGAAAAAGGAGGCTGAAACCGGAAAGCCGTTTATGGGCTCAGGAGGGAAAGTTCTAAACGACCTTCTGGAATCCATAGGGTTATCCAGGAATGACGTTTTCATCACCAACTTACTCAAAGATCGTCCCCCTGAAAACCGAGATCCCAAAGCAGCGGAGATTGAAGCCTACGCTCCCTTTCTCTGGAAACAAATCGAGGTAATCCAACCAGAACTCATCGTCACCCTGGGGCGTTTTGCGATGCATTTTATTTTAGACGCCTTCCACCACCCCCAGAAAGACAAAAAGATCAGCGACATACACGGGCAGCTGCTGCAGGGCAAGGCTGATTACGGGGATGTGTACATCTTGCCTCTTTATCATCCAGCTGCTGTTCTTTACAATCGAAGTTTGGAACCGAACCTGAAACAGGACATGCAGGTCCTCAAAGTGTTCTTAGAAAAAACCTCCAGGAAGTGAAAAAAGTTTGATCATATATGATGTAACCTTTTTCATTGAACTGCATCTAAATTATTGAGGGTGAAATCCGGAAATAACCAGGGATATGTCCCTTAGATTATACCGATCGAATCCGAGGTGCATATTTACTGAGATTGATTTCACCTTTATGATCTAGGATGAGGAATAAGGTTAATATTTTTTTCGTAGAAACTTAGCAATGGAGGAAAAATGGACAAGAAAAAATTGATCGAAAACTTAAATGAGGACTTGAAGGGTGAATTTGGCGCAATCATTCAGTACACCACATATGCAGCCCAAGCAACCGGCCCTTACCGCCCCCAATTGGCAGAATTTTTCTTGAACGAAGTTGCAGATGAACAGCTGCACGCAAAATTTTTAGCCAACAAGGTCGTTGCCCTGGGAGGAACGCCAACCACAGAACACCGGCCGGTCCCTGAAGCGAACACCAACCGCGAGATGCTGGAGGAAGTTCTCAAGGCAGAAAATAGAGCCGTGAAGGACTACTCCCAACGCGCAGAGGAAGCGGATGAATTTGGGGATAAGGGATTGGTGGTCGCACTAGAAGACATGGTGCGAGATGAAGTGGAACATTCAGAGGAGACAGAACGCATTCTCCGCAATTGGCCTTTACAATAATCAGCTATTTTCGTTGATGCTCGAATATGGAGGCCGATAAAGGTCCCATCATCCAAAAGGTAAAATTATCAATCAAAAAGGGGCTACCCTGATAGGTAGTCCCTTTTTTCCTCTATTAGAATTAGAGTGCCAGGAAACGCATCCGCTGCATCGGGACAGACACCCTCCTACCCCAGAGGGTAGACTAACTGTCTGTGGGCATCCAAGGCTAGAATCTCCCATTCTCCAGCTAAGAATAGTAGAATATAGAACAAATAACCGGTTTTTTGCTTCGCGGAACCTGTTTTCCTATGCAATTAAACATCTCTAAATTAGTTAAGTTTTGATCCGAAATCCATCAGGAGACCCTACATGTCAAAACGAACTCTCAGTATTGTGTTCCTCATCATCGCCCTCGTCCTCTCATCATGTGGATTCACACCATCAGCACTTACTTCCACACCAAGCCAGGTGAATACCCCCATCCCTCCCACGAAAACCGTCATCTATGAGACGGAGAAACCTCAAGATCCTGAAAAGGAACCCGTTAAAATTTCTGGAACCATCCCTTTTACCTCTCCATTCTTCCTGAATACCTTCTCGGAGCCCTTTGTCCTGTTGGAAGATCAGGCAGGTTTTGTAAACAGAAATCGGGAATTTGAATTTGCCCTGGAAGGACAGGTAATTGGTCCCGTAAAAAAGGTCGACGAGCAAACATTGAATTATCATCTCATCCTCCCAGAAGCCCCTCAGGCGACATTGCTTGATCTTGATTTCGACCAGAAAGAAGATCGCGGCGTAATGGTATTCGCGGTCGCTTATTGGTCAAACACATGGGGAGATCCTTTCCTTGAACCTCGCGATGGAACAGGCTGGTCGACTGCTTACTCCTCTACCATCACGGATCCAGAGCGAGACGACGAGATTAAGGGTGGAACGCTGGTGGTCTGGGCTCCTGACAACCAGCAGTCATTTCCCACAAGCTTTGGAGAAGATGACTTGCTTTTTACGGAAGATGATCCCAGTGAACCCATATCTGCTGGCTACACACTTGTGGATTTGAATCAAGAACCGTTTCGGTTTTACAAAGAAACGCACCCGGAAATCACACTCACAGAGGGTGAAGTCGCAGTCAACGATTATTCCGAGATGAGTTATGAAGAAGCTTTCGATGCCCTCTTTGAAAAAGCATCTCGAGAATATCCCTTCACGGAGCTGAAAGGGATCGATTGGGATTCGCTATACGAAACTTACGCCCCGCGGATTGCACAGGCCTCGGATCCCGAGGAGTTTTACGCAGCCCTTCATGACTTCACCCTGGCTATACCCGACGGTCATGTCGGGGTTGGGCCCGTCAATCCGGACGTTTTCTTTCCTGAATTCGGCGGCGGTTTTGGGTTGGTAGTGGAAGAACTGGGCGATGGTACGATCCTGGTGACACAAGTTCTCCCTGATACCCCGGCGGCGGAGGCCGGAATAGAGGTCGGAGCAGAAATCATCACCTGGGATGGTCAACCGGTGAGTGCAGCCCTCGGGGATATTGAACCGTTCTTCGGGCCTTACTCAACAGAAGATCACCGCAGGCTGGGTCAACTTCTTTTCCTTCCCCGAACCTCAATTGGGGGTCGAATCGAAACCACATTCGAGAATCCAGGCCAAAACACCCAAACCGTGACCATGAAATCTGAAATCGAAGTCGACTCCTTATTTGCGGCCCTGGAAAGCGAAAAGATGGACGAGTTCGCCCTACCGTTGGAAGGAGAGGTGCTGGATGATTCTGGATTGGGTTATATCTCAATCACAACTTTCTCGGACGACTACAATCACATGGCCCGGCTCTGGGAACATTACATTGACAAGCTTATGGAAAATGAAATCCCGGGTTTGATCATCGACCTCCGGCAAAACGGCGGGGGGAACAGCGGGCTTGCGCTTGATTTTGCTGGTTATCTGTTTGAGAAAGAGATCACCCTCTCCCGCTCCGCGTACTACAACGAAAACACGGGAAAATTTGAGTTCGTTGAATTACCCAGGACGATTGAACCCGCTCCCACATACTACGACGGAAAAGTGGCGGTTTTGGTAGGACCGGAATGTATCAGCGCATGTGAAGGGTTTGCCTACGCCCTTGCCCATAATCAACGATCCACGATTGTCGGCCACGCTCCCACAGCTGGAGCCTACGGTGAAGTGGGGCGAGGCCAATATCAACTCCCTGATGATCTATCCCTTCAGTTTCCCACAGGAAGAACAGTGAACCCCGATGGAGAAATCATCATTGAAGGCCAAGGAGTCGCCCCGGATATTCAGGTCCCGAAGACACGGGACAGCGTCTTAGGAAGGGAAGATACGGTGTTACAAGCTGCGGTAGATGCGCTAAGCGAGTGATCAT
>JAGXKM010000160.1 GCA_018335275.1 Anaerolineales bacterium
CAGTCCTGAAAACCAGACAGGCCGACCAAATCAATCAACTCTTGTGACCGGTCTTCCATTTCATTCCGGGATAGATTAGATGCTCGGTCCAATTCTAGCGGCAGAAGGATATTTTCCAGCACCGTCCTCCAAGGCATCAGATTCGCATCCTGGAATACCATCCCCAGACCAGAACGGGGTCCTGTGACCCGCTCTCCTTCAAAAACCACCTTGCCTATCGTGGGGGATAGCAAACCCGCGATAATACGCAGCAAAGTGCTTTTCCCACTCCCTGAGGGACCTACAATGCAAATGAACTCCTCTGGGAGAACCCGGAAATGGATCTCGCGCAGGGCCTCCAGGGGTTCTTTCCCATCCAAAAAAGCTAAGCTGAGGTCATGGACCTCCAGTATCGGATCTCTACTCTTTGATGAATTCATTTGTGTACATGGCTTCCACACTGACTGCTTCTTCGAGTAAATCCATATTGCTCAAGATCTCTACCATATTTTCCCAGGATTGATCTTCGCTCTTCCCATAAGGTTCGATCTGATAAAGATCTATGGACGCTTGCAATACTTCCATTTGAACGTCCCGGTCAGCCTCTTCCAGCCCTTCCACATATCCGAGAGTTATCTCGTAGGCTTTTTCCGGGTTCTCTACTGTGAACTGGATGCCTTTCAAAGTCGCCTGCACCATATCGCGCACCAGATCCGGGTTTTCATCCAGGGTTTGCTGGTTGGTAATCAATCCGTTCGAGATCAGCTGCATGTAATCAGCGACCGCGATGACATCAATATCGTAACCCCGGCTTCTGAGTTGGACTGGCTCATTCGCAAGATACCCGACGACAGCTTCAGCTTGATCGCTGACCAAGACTTCGACCTGATTGAAACCAATGGAATCCAGCTTGAGATCACTTTCCTTTAATCCCGCATAACTCAAAAGCGCGCGTAAACCAACATAATTCGCGCCATACAATCCAGGCAAACCTACTCTGCGGCCTTCAAGGTCCTCCGGATCCGTGATCCCTTGACCCTTATTGGCAATCACTGCGACAGGGTAATCCTCATACCAGGCCATCACGTAAACCACAGGGAGATCTTTAGCCCTGGCCAGGGGAACCTGCTCCCCTGAAACCACAGAAAATGGGATCTCACCGGCTCCAACCAGGGCCAAGCCATCCGTTTCGCGTTTATAATCAAAGGTCACCTCAAGACCCACTTCCCGGTAATAACCTTTTTCCACAGCTACATAAAAAGGGGCAAACTGAATGTTAGGCACAAATCCCATAGGAAGCCTAATCTGCACCAACTCCGGTGAGGTTGGCTTGATTGCTTCTCCCTCAGCACATGCGGAAAGGACCAGAGTCATCAAAATTATGACAAAAACGATGCTCTTTTTCATGTTCATTCACTCCTTGGGTATCTCAAAAGTGGTTTTCTGTCTTTTGCCATGAAAGAACGTTTTTTTCTATTAATAGAACTACCCCATACAAAGCCAGGGCCATAAGAATTAACGCAAATACTGCCACAAAAACCAGGGATGTATCATACATTCCCCGGCCTACATTGACCAAGAAACCCAATCCCTGATCAGCCCCCACAAATTCCCCCACGACTGCTCCAATAACCGAGAGGGTCGCTCCTACCCGCAAACCACCCAAGAAAACAGGCAGGGCCGCTGGGATTTCCAGCAACCGCATTCGCTGCCAGGAATTAGCCTGCAGGGAATGCATCAAATCATAGAGTTCATCAGGGACAGAGCGGATCCCAACGATCGTGTTCACCAGGACCGGAAAAAATACGATCAAAGCGCTAATCAAAACTTTGGAAAGCATGCCCGGACCCAGCCAGATCACCAACAGAGGGGCAATAGCTACAACAGGGATTGACTGACTAGCAACAATATAAGGTGCCAATATTCGCTCCACTACCCTCATTTTCGCCAGGGTGTACCCGATAACGATCGCTGAACTTACGCCAATCAATAAACCCATCAGAACCTCAGACAGGGTCACCCAGGCATGAAAAAGCAAGCTGCCATCGGAAACAGAGATCAAAAAACGATCCCAAACCTGGCCTGGCGTGGGCAAAATAAAAGCGGGTACCTGGCTGTACTTCGTGAAAGAAAACCACAAAGCCAAGGCAATCAAACCAGAGGTAACGGTGAGAATAATCCTTCCCGCAGGTTGTACAAAGAAGGAGCGTTTAGATGACTGATAAAGGTTCTTTTGTTCCATAACAATCCTGTTAACAAATGAAGCCCTGCCGCATTAGATCGGGGCAGGGCATTTGATTCTCCTCACACAGGCAGGACCATCTACATAAAAAACCGAAAGCTGTACGCTTTCGGGGCAGATTCTCCCGCCATGACAAACGTCAGGCAGAGGAAAACATGGTACCTTCTCCTGTCCGGACTATACCGTCGGCCCCGGACTTTCACCGAATCCTGCGCCATTTCAGGCGCTCGCGGGCTTTACCGCCGATAGGGAATTGCTTTCGCTCACCCAACCCCGAAGGTTGTAAGTATTCAATTACTGAAAAAATTATACTATGAACAAGGACCACCGTCAACAAACGGCATCTCCAGAATATTACTACGGTCCGAGCGGCCGTCATCCTTATCATTCATCCCATCCAGGTATTCAAAGTTTAAGCCCAACCCAGACATCACCCTGAAAAAGGAGGGTCACCTAGACGAATCAGGTCTCTCATGATATACTTCTCACGTTCCCGCCTTATTGGCGGGACAAATGTTGAATCAACTAATCACACACGTTTCCTGACCTGACGGTGCGTGCCAGCCTCAACCGCTGGTGCCGGGACGGAAAGACGGAAACGGAGGCCTAACGCAAGGAGATATCTCATGTCCATTGTATCCATGAAAGAACTATTAGAAAGCGGTGTTCATTTTGGTCATCGAACCTCAAAATGGAACCCGTATATGAAGCCTTACATCTTTACGGAAAGAAATGACATTCACATCATTGACCTTCAACAAACCGTAGAGGGTCTTGAGGAATCATATGAAGTCATTCGCGACACCGTAGCAAAAGGCGGTGAAGTCCTTTTCGTCGGCACGAAACGCCAAGCCCAAGACATCATTAAAAAATACGCTGAAAAGGTCAACATGCCCTATGTGATCGGCCGCTGGCTTGGGGGCACTTTGACCAACTGGCAAACAATCCGGGAACGCATCCAGGAATTGGAGCGCCTGGAAGCCATGCGCGACCGGGGGGAGTTTGAACTTCGCCCCAAGAAGGAAGCCCTCGGCATGCAGCGTCAAATCGAACGCCTGCTGGATCGATTGGGGGGCATCCGCAAGATGGATGGACTTCCAGACATTCTTTTTGTTGTAGATGTCTTCCGGGAGGAAATCCCTGTCCACGAAGCGAATCTTCTCAAAATTCCTGTCGTAGCTGTGGTGGACACAAACTGTAATCCAAAAAACATTGATTATGTCATCCCGGCAAATGACGACGCCATTCGCGGCATTCAACTGATCGTGAGCAAAATCGCCCAAGCTGTACAGGAGGGCGTGAACATGCGCAAAGATCGGGAAGCCGAAATGGAAGCTGCGGAAGCAGAAGCTCAACTGCCGGAAGAACTTCGAGATGAATTGTCGGATGAAGAACTCCTCGGTGAATCCACTTTGGAGAAGATGCAGGAAGAGCAGGAAAAAGAAACCCAAAAGAAAGAGGAAAAAGCCGAAGCTGAGGTAGAGACCGAATCTGAAGAAACAGAAGAGGAGATAGAAAGCCCCGAAGCAGACGCGGAACCTGCAAAAGAGGAAGCTGAAAAGTCGGATGAGCAAGAGAGTGACGAGGAAGAAGAAGCCGAAGAGTCAGATGAAGAAGAGA
>JAGXKM010000039.1 GCA_018335275.1 Anaerolineales bacterium
CACAGCGGCAAATAAACAACCCTTTCAATTGATCGTCATTCCCACAGAAAACCGAAAGCAGGAACTGCTGCGCATCTATGACCGTCCCTGGTTTGTAGAAGCCCCTTACGTGATCTGCGCCTGCGGTTTGCCTGAAAAAGGGTGGGTTCGACATGCTTTTGATGGAAAGAATTACACCCTCGTGGATGTGGCCATCGCCGTTGATCATCTCACCCTGCAAGCGGCAGAACTGGGCCTGGGCACATGCTGGATCGCGGCTTTCAACCCACAAGCAGCCCGGGAGGTTTTAGGCCTTCCAGAAAAAGCGGTTCCGGTGGCCTTCACTCCCCTCGGTTACCCGAAAGACGCCGCGGGCGAGAAACAACGCAAACCCCTTTCGGAACTCGTTAGATATGACCACTGGTGAATTCCCAGGGTCTGCAACCAACCATTGGTACAGCAGGCTTCTTAAAAACTGGAGCGACCCATGAACACATTTTATGCCCGTCTTAAGAATCTTTTTTCCCCGCCTTCCCTGATTGCTCCCGGTGTTTACCATTACCAGGCTCCCCCCTCCGCGGATGAACCTTACCGGATGCACTTGAGGGTGGAAAAGGGCGGTCGCGGCCTCCTGATCATCAACGCAGCTACTGTGCTTCACCTCAACCAGACCGCGACCGAATACGCATTTTATCTCATCCAGGGCATATCTGATCAGGACGTGGTCAGAGAGGTATCAAACAGATACAGCACCGGTCCCGATCAGGTTCAAAAAGATTACCAAGAGTTTAAAAATAAAATTCAGACGATGATAGAAAAGCCGGATCTGGATCCTGTCCATTATCTGGACCTGGACCGGAAATCCCCCTACGCAGGGGCGATCTCTGCACCTTATCGCATGGATTGCGCGCTCACCTACCGGCTGCCGGAGGAAAGCAATCCCGATTTAGCGCCTACGCGCAATGTGGACCGGGAATTGATCACCAGCGAATGGAAGACCATCCTGGATAAAGCATGGAAGGCTGGCATCCCGCATGTCTCATTCACCGGCGGTGAACCAACCCTGCGGGAGGACCTGGTGGAATTGATCAATCACGCCGAAGAAAAGGGGCAGGTCACAGGCCTGCTCAGCGATGGTTTTCGCTTTGCAGATCAGGCATTCTTACAAGAAGTGCTCCTCACCGGCCTCGATCACCTTATGTTTGTGCTCACGCCCCTCCGGGAAGATTCCTGGGCAGTGCTCCAAAGAGTTTTAGATGAAGACATCCACACCACCGTTCACATCACCATTCACAAAGAATTCGCTGAACATATGGAGGATATGCTAAAGAAACTCAAAGATATGGGAGCAAATGCATTATCCCTCAGCGTGCGTTCTCCCCAGGACCCTACCTTGAAAAAAGCTTTAAGCAAGGCGAGAAGTTATGCAGCTGAAATCGGTCTTCCCCTAAAATGGGATTTGCCGGTACCGTACTCCGTTCACAATCCCGTATCTCTGGAAACAAAAGGAGACGACACTCCCCGGGGAGCAGGAAAAGCCTGGATTTATGTTGAGCCGGATGGGGATGTGCTGCCCACACAAGGTGGGGAGCACATATACGGCAATTTATGGGAGGATCCCTGGGAATCTGTGTGGTCCAAAGCAACCTGAATGATCCTCAACCTGGAGGTCTTTAATTCTCCCTCTGACTGGATTCTATTTCAGAGACGTCCGGAGCCCTACCTTATTCTCCCGCTTTGTGGAGGGGGTACACATCCACCATGTCCCTGACACGTGAAGATTGGCACAACCGTTTCCTGCAGCAAGCCCAATGGACAAAGGGTTTTCGTGAATTCATATTTCCCCAGATTGGGTTCAAAGAAGCAAACCGGATCCTCGATATTGGCTGCGGGACAGGCGCCCTGATGGATGAGATCACGGCTCCAAATCAGGGGTTGGCGGTGGGTGGGGACTTGAATCTCGGCCACCTCCGGTGGGCTATGCGCAACAGCCCCGGGGGGATATACTTCTGCGGGGACGGACATAGCCTTCCTTTCCCGGCGCAAACTTTCCAGATCAGCCTCAACCATTTCCTGCTCTTATGGGTGGAGGAACCGATCCGGGTAGTGCGAGAAATGAAACGGGTCACGAAACAAGATGGATACGTCCTCGCCCTCGCTGAGCCTGATTACGGAGGTAGACTCGACTACCCTCCCCCCCTGGATAAGATCAAGTCCAGGCAAATTTCCTCTTTAAAGCGCCAGGGGGCGGACCCTGAAATAGGCCGCAAACTGAAAAATATCTTTCAAGAAGCGGGAATCCAGGAAACCACTATCGGGGTTTTTGCAGCACAATGGAAAACTCCTCCTTCCCGGGAAGATTGGGAAATGGAATGGAAGATCCTGGTCCATGATCTCCAGGTTGAAATGCTGCCAGGAGATATTCAAAACTTGAAAAAGTCAGATTGGGAAGCCTGGCAAACAGGGCAGCGCACCCTCTACATTCCCACATTTTACGCCTGGGGTAGAGTATAATCCCACCGGGTGATACCCCCTGCCAAAAACCAAGCCTCAACGTCACCAGGGTCAATCATGGAACAACCTTCCCCAGATTATTTTACAGAAAAGTTTCCAGCAGCTCTTCAATACGCATTCCACCTTCACGCGGATCAGGTAAGGAAAAACAAGGACATTCCCTACTTCGCCCATCTGATGAGTGTGGCAGCTCTGGTTCTCGAAGCTGGTGGTGATGAAGAGGAGGCGATCGCCGCTCTCCTGCACGACGCCGTTGAAGATCAGGGAGGACTTTCCAGGCTAAAGGAAATCAGGGAAACTTTTGGGGACCGTGTCGCTGAGATCGTTGATGGGTGCACTGACGCTTACACCTCTCCCAAACCTCCCTGGCGGCAAAGGAAAGTGGACTACCTTGATCATTTAGAAACTTCCTCTTCATCGGTGATCCTGGTCTCTTTAGCAGATAAAGTTCACAACGCACGGTCCATTTACCAGGATCTCATAAAGATCGGGGATGTTACCTGGGACAAGTTCAAAGGGGGAAAACGCGGGACGCTGTGGTATTACAACCGTTTAGTTGACATCTTTCAACCCCATGAAAACCAGTATCCCTACCTTGTCTCGGAATTAATCCAGCTCGTGAATGATATTCATAAATTAACACAGGAAATGGAGTGACACAGGATGTCGGATTCGTTAACACTGAAGGAATACCAGCACCTGGCCAATCGCACATCCGGCGCGGGTGGAGATGGAAAACAACGCATGATGGTCTCAGCCCTCGGTCTGGCTGGAGAAGCAGGTGAGTTCGCTAACCTCATCAAAAAGATGACTGCCCACGGTCATCCCCTGGATTCTCAGGCATTAGCGGACGAATTAGGGGATGTCCTCTGGTACCTGGCAGAAGCGGCTACCTCGTGTGGATTGGACCTTGAAAAAATCGGGGTTGAGAACATTGACAAACTCCGGGAACGGTATCCGGACGGCTTCAGCAAGGAAAACAGCATCCATCGAGAGAGGTAACATGCATTCCCCGGATGGGGGGAGGGAATCAAACCTTTAAAACATAAAGCTAAACCTTCCCGAAAGAAAATCCCCGGGAAGGTTTTTTGGTATGGTAAGAAACCAGGAAATCAATCTGCAATCTGGACTCTTATAGCACCCACTGCCTGCTCCACATGTATATTGATCTTTTCCTGCTCCCCTTCAAATCCCGGTGATGTATAGGTATTCCCCTGCAGCTGATACCCGTCAGGAACATCCAGGCGTGAAAGGGCTTTTTCAAAGTGCAGCCTGATGCCCGTGTCTTCCGGAACCAAAATTTGTATCCGGCCAACCGCCTGGTCAACTGAAACATCCCCCTCTATTTCCTCAGGCAAACGAATCACGATATCTCCCACTCCCTGCTCTACTTGCAGAGTTTTCAAGGCCAAACCTTCTAAAGCCAGGAATAACTCTCCTGCCCCATTGTCCACCGTGAGTGAAACAGGGATCTCGGCCGTGATCCCCATTTCCCACTGTGTCATATTGGGATAAAAGGTCGGGAATTCCATCTCCAGAGAATAGGAAGCAGTGCTTTCCTCTTCCGAGTATTCTTGATCCGGTTTCTCGGGAAAAGCGGTTCCCGCCGCCAACACATCAGACGCAGAAACGTCCCCTACGATCAATTGTCCCGCTCCAAGAGAATACTGGATTTCCGCATTATTAATTTCAGGGGATAAGGGCCGCTGCAAAGGATAGGCGGCTCCAGAAGGAACAGCCCCTTGAAAACCTATCCACCATACAGCCCCACCAACAAGAATCACGATGAGAAGAATGCTGGTCATTGTGCCCCACCACGTCCGGGACTGGAACAATAAATCAATCCCAAAAGCGATCAGGATCAACGGCCACAAGGGAAGAATTTTTGTCCAGGTCACAATAGTTCGAGGTCCAAAATTATTCAACAGCAACAATGCGCCCGCGCCAATTAACAACACAGGCCAGGCGAAACTTCTCCGCCGGAAAAGGTCATCCAGACCCGCTATGATCAACAAGGCCGGCCACAGATTGATCAAAATCTCCCAGCCCCCGCCTGTTATGATCTCGAGATTACGAGCCAGAAACACGACCCCAATCACAATCAACAGGATGGGCCCGAAGAAACTTCCTCGCCTCCCTTGATCCGTTTGCTTTTTACCTTCCGTCATCTTCTCCCTCCCCTACGCGTAATTGGCGGACCAACAAACCCACACCGCCCACGATCAAGATCAGCGGCCAGAGCAGATCAAAATCCAACCATGATAAAAATGGAATGTCCAGCCTATTCAGAAACAGGATACCTCCGATGATTATCAGCCCTGCCCCAAAAAGGATCCCTGCTTGAGGGTGGGGTTCAGCAACTGCCTGCTGGATGTCGTCTCCCATAGATCGGACCCGGCTGCTCATCCCCTTGTCCTGATCGCTGACCTGCTGCCCTTCTTCCGGGACCAGAATCCATAACACCAGATAGAGCAAAAACCCAAAATCACTCCCAAACAAAAGTAAAAGAAACAACAGCCGGACAATGGTGGGGTCCACGTTCAAATATGTTCCCAACCCACCGCACACCCCTCCGATCATGCGGTTGGAACGGCTGCGATACAACCTGGTTTTCTTCTTCATAAACTCATCTCCTGCCTGCGCTTATTTCCGCCATGCCTGGATCAAGATGTACCCACCGACGAGGATCAAGACAACAGGCCAATAACTCAGGATTTGTTCTCCCAGCTTGGACATCTGAGTCAACCCAAAAATCAACAAGACAGCAGCCGGGATGAATGACCAACGGGTATCCGCACCCCGGGAGGGTAAGAGGGCCAGGAAGATGAATGTGGATCCCAGACCCAGGAAGAAAACCCCACCTCCGTAATCAAGCCCAAATTCATCCAGACCGGAAACAACAGCCAGGGTGAGCAACACACCCCCAGGAATGATCGCCCACCAAAAATCTTGGCGGCGCGCATAAATAAGCCAAAAAGAGAGACCCAGGGTTCCCAAAAACACAGACCCCCCGGCCTCAAAAGCGGGAAATATCCCGACTGCCTCTTCCGCACTCGCAAAGGCCAAACCCAGAAGAGCCAACCCAGGTATCGCCGCCCACCACCCTTGTTCGCTCCGGGCAAATGTCCACAGAAAAGCAATACCTGCCCCAGCCAGGATGACAATCCATAGATACTGGAAAGCGTTTCCAACCAATTGGAGTTCCTGTAATAAAAATAATGCCCCCAAAACAATGAGGATGATCCCCCATACCGTTCTTGCTTGTAATTTCTTCATGAATAAATCCTCCTTATATGACCTCTTGAACCAAATCCTTCATACAGCTCAAAATTCTAACATTAAATAAGCATTTTTTTGACCCCCTCTTCAGATACATACGTAAATGGTTAGAAAAAGTTTCAAAGAGCCTTATTGTAACTAATTTTCAGCTCTGATCCTTCCCCAAAGACCACCTCTCTTTTACTCTTTGTATCACGGACTTCCATCCCTCCCCCTCTGGGCGGGGGGATTTGCCCAAGGGGTCCTCCCACGGTTCCTCCAGTATCTCTTTTACCATACCCTGGGAACACAGCTTACCGGCCTGTAAATCATATCCTCCTTCCAAGAAAATGGCGAACTTCCCATTGCAGTGCTCCCGGGCATACCGATCCAAACGGCCGATGATCTCCGCGTAGACAGCAGCAGACAAACGAAATCCTCCCAGCGGATCCCGCCAGTGAGTATCAAACCCATAACTGAGTAAGATCATTTCCGGGGAAAACTGGTCTAAAAGAGGTGGAATCACCTTGTTACTGATGGCCTGGAACGCCTGATCTCCGCTTCCAGCAGGAAGGGGTATGTTCACCGTTTTACCCTCCCCCTCACCTTCGCCGGTCTCCTGAATATGCCCGGTACCCGGGTAGAAAGGTGACTGATGGGTGGACAGATAAAAAACATCCCCGCGATCATAAAAAATGTCCTGCGTGCCGTTCCCATGATGGAGGTCAAAGTCGATCACAGCGATCCTCTGGGCCCCCTTCACCTGGATCAGATATTCCGCTGCCAGGGCGATGTTGTTCAACAGACAGAACCCCATGGCCCTGTTCGCTGTGGCATGGTGGCCCGGGGGCCGAGTGAGGGCGAACCCAACCCTGGAGGAGCCCTCCCACACAGCATCCGCCACCGCGATTCCCCCTCCCGCTGCTTGCAAAGCCAAGGACCAGCTTTCCGGGGTGGTATAAGTATCCAGATCCATCGCCTGTCCCTGAGAAGACGCTTTTTGAAGGCGATCTAAATACGATGGACTGTGAACGCTCTCCAACAGCTCATCCTCCAGGCGCAGGGCTTTCAGTTTGGGGAACGGATCCCACACCTTCCCCTCCTCTAAACCGCGCCGGACTTCTTCCACCCGTTCCGGCCGTTCCGGATGCCCGGGCTGAAAATGAGCTTCATGCCTTTGAGGATAAAAATATGAAATAGCTCCCATCTGCCCTCCCCTTCTTTTAATAGTTGGATATCCCTCTTTGGTTAATATATTATACTTACCTCGATTGAATGGGAACCCCCACTCAAATCGGATTCCCAAAACTTTATACGTAGACAAGGAGAGAGCGTGGATACATCTAAGGGGATCATACACAGCGAGGGGACTTATCGGGGTCCCCATGGAAAAGAGATTTTCTATCAGGCCTGGACCCCCAGGGAATCTCCGCGGGGCATCCTTCTCATCGTCCATGGCCTTAAAGAGCACAGCGGCAGATTTGTTAACCTGGTCGATTATTTTATCCCCGCTGGATTCGCGATCTATGGTTTCGACCTCCCGGGTCACGGTCGATCCGCGGGGACAAGGACCTACATTCAGAAATTCCAGGAATACGTTGATGTCCTTCAAAATTTCTCGCAGAAAGTTCAAGATCGACACCCGCTGACCCCGGTCTTCCTTTACGGGCACAGCCTTGGAACCTTGATTTCCCTGGCCCTTCTGCTCGAAGATCAAACAAATTACCGGGGTGCCATTTTGTCAGGCCCGCTCTTCACCATCCCAGAAGATACCTCTCCCCTCTTGATCTCTCTAGGAAAGATCCTTTCCACTCTTCTTCCCAAATTGAGAGTCCTCCCCATTGACGTGGAAGCGATAAGCCGGGATCCCAATGTAATCAAGGAGTACCGGGAGGATCCCCTGGTCTTTCAGGGAAATACGACAGCCCGATTGGGGGCAGAGATGATGAAGGCCATCCAGGAGGTACAAGACCGGGCTCATGAGATCAAGCTGCCTATTTTGATTTTGCAAGGAGGATTAGACCGGATTGTAGACCCCCTCGCCGCTGAGAGCCTTTACCAGACGGTCTCCTCAGCGGATAAGACACTGAATGTTTACGAGGGATATTTCCATGAACTCCACAACGAACCTCATCATGACCGGGTCAAGGTCTTCCAAGACATTATGATCTGGCTGGATAGACAATTAACCACGCCCCGATAAGGGTCCATATCCAGAAACTCTCCTCAAACCCGGAAAAAATAACGAATGGGGTAGACAATGAGTTCTTTTTTGTTAAAATAACTTAGATCATTATCTAACTTAGATGTATATCGAATAACTATGACAGATCCCACCCTTTCCTGGGACATGGGGACGGCATATGATCTATTCGCCAGCCTCCATGTCCTGCACAATACGGATACGTTTGGTTTACGATCTTCTTGGGCTGCAGGGGTCCGCTCCCGGCTTGAGGAGGATGACCGCCATTTCCTGGAAAAAGCTCAGGTTGTGATTTCCTTCCCCATGAAATGGATTTACAGGCTTCCCCAGCCAAAAGACGCCGAGGCAGTCTTTTCCGCGCTGAGTCACATTTCACCCCGTGAGCGTTTATTAGCCCTCGCGCAGGGGACGAACACACCTGAACCGGCCCTGGATATATTTTCAGCGGCAGCTGAGGACGGATCCTGGACCAACTCGGATGTTAAAGCCTTGACAGAAGCCTACCGGGTCACAGACTCCTCCCCACGTAAAAGCGACATAGAATCCATGCTTGACCTATGGTCCCAGCCTGGGATCTTCGGCGAGCGTTATCTCCACGCGCTGCGAGCCTACCATTCTGTGTTCTTTGCCGAGGAGGAAAAGAGGATCAAACCGCGCCTCAAGGACGCCATACACAGGGCGAAAGAACAGGCCTCCCAACTCCCCTTTGATCGCTTGATCGAAACCCTTTCCCGGGGTCTCCGGTTTGGGATGGAGCTTGAGATCGAAGAATTGGTCCTGGTCCCCTCTTATTGGATCACACCGCTGATCGTCTACCGGCAGCTCAGCAGTCAAAAAGGCATCTTCCTGTTTGGCGGCCGATCAGAAACTGACTCCCTCGTCCCGGGAGATCAGGTGCCCGACGCCATGCTCCAGACTTTGAAAACTCTGGCGGATCCCACTCGCTTACGGATCTTACGCTACCTTTCAGAGAAAACCATGTCCCCTTCCGAACTCGCAAAGCGCTTGCGGTTGCGAGCATCCACCGTCACACACCACTTGAATACCCTCCGTTTGGCCGGCCTGGTCTACTTGACCCTGGAAGACAAACACAAGAAGCTATACGCCACGCGCGATGCAGCCATTCACAGGACGTACACGACCCTGCAGTCATTCATCAATCCTGAAGATCATCAAGAAAAGGAAAATGCGCCACATGAGAAGTAACCTGCCTTCAACCCCCCTTCACCCCCTGTATGATTACCTCTCCAAGATCAAGGCCTTCCGGCCCAACGCGCGTCTTTACCTGGTGAACGTGATCATCAGCGGGATCTCGATGGGCGTTTTCAGGCTTTTATTGAACTTTTACGTCCTCAGCCTGGGTTTCAATGAAGCCCTGTTGGGGCGGCTGATCACCACCAGCAGCCTGACATCGCTGATCGTCGCTCTGCCCGTCGGGTACTTGGCGGATATTATTGGGCGGAAACGGTCCTTACTCGCTGGCGGGATATTAACCAGCCTTTCCATCGCCGGGATGGTAATTTGGCCTCTGGTTCCTGTCTTCTATGTATTAAATGTGGTCAGCGGCTTCGCCCAAAGCTTGTGGGGCATCACCATGTCCCCATTCTTGATGGAGAACAGCGGGGAAAAGGAGCGCACCTATCTCTTTAGCATCGGATTGGGGCTGCAGACCCTGTCCGGGTTCGCTGGAAACTGGTTGGGCGGCTATCTCCCCACCTGGATTGGAAGTCAAATGGACATCTCCCCCACAGGGAGTACAGCGTATGGGAGCGCTATTGGCATCGTAGCCCTGATGTTTGCCACGGGTTTGATCCCGCTTATTTTCCTTCGCCCCCAGAGGCAAGAGGGTGACGAACGATCCATTTTCGCGCCCATCGCCTACGCAGCAGAACACCCGGGTTTGCTAGGCAAATTGGTCGGCCCGATGTTGATCACCTCCCTGGGAGCCGGGTTGGTGATGCCGTTTATGAACGTCTTCTTCCGCTCCGTGCACAACCAGCCTGATCAAGTCATCGGCACGCTCTTTGCCTGGGGATCCCTGGCCATGGGTCTGGGGCTGCTCATCGCGCCTGTGCTGGCGGACCGCTTCGGGAAGATTCAGGTTGTGGTCGTCACCCAGGGCCTGTCGGTCCCTTTCTTAATCCTGCTTGGATTTGCTCCCTTTTTCTGGGTCAGTGCGGCTGCCTATTATGTTCGCCTGGCCTTGATGAACATGAGCAGTCCGGTATACAGGACATTTGTGATGGAGCGCGTGGAACCCTCTGCCCGAGCTATGGTCGCCAGTTTAACGACCATGGCCTGGAGCTTTGGCTGGGCTTTTAGCCCCTCCCTCAGCGGCAGCTTACAGGTCCAATACGGCTTTTCAATCCCCTTCCTGGGCACAATCATCTTATACATCATCGCGATCACCATGTACTGGTTATTCTTTTGGAAAGATAAACCGGCCCCACAGGATTCACCCAAGCCTTCCACTACAACCACCCTTTAACCTTTATGTTTACAAACCTCGCTGAAAGATTAAAACCAACACTCAAAGAATATTTTAGTCGTGTCCGCATGTTCACCCCCAACGCGCGCCTTTACTTGATCAGCGCTTTGACCACCGGGATCGCCATGGGCGTTTACCGCGTGCTGTTTAATTTTTATGTCCTCAGCTTGGGCTACAATGAGGCTTTATTGGGGCGATTGATCACCACCAGCCAATTCACAGCCCTGATTCTGGCCTTGCCCATGGGGTACCTAGTGGATCTCTGGGGCCGTAAAAACGCCCTCGTCACCCGCACCGTGCTGTTAGGAGCCTCCATTGCGGTGATGGCGGTCTGGCCTTCTCTGGGCACATTCTACGGCATGAACGCCTTATTCGGCATCGTCAGAAGCATCTCATCCGTCGCTATGGCCCCCTTCCTGATGGAAAACAGCGGGGAAGAGGAAAGGACGTACCTTTTCAGCTTCAGCTCCGGGCTGCGGATGGGATCCATTTTCGTCGGCAACTGGGTCGGTGGTTACCTGCCAACCTGGCTGGGAAACCTGCAGGGGGTCGCTCCCACCAGCAGTGACGCCTACGGGAGCGCTTTATTGGCCATGGCCATCGTCACCCTGTTCGGCCTCATCCCCCTCATCTTATTGAAACCGATCGTCAAAAAGGATGGGGATTTGGGACCGGGATTCGCACCCATCACGTACGCCACCCAGCATCCCAAATTATTGGGAAAACTGCTTTTCCCATCCCTCTTGATTTCCATCGGCGCCGGCTTGTTCATGCCCTTCATGAACGTCTTCTTCCGCACCGTTCATGGTCAAACAGATCAAGTCATCGGGACACTTTTTGCCTGGGGTTCTTTAGCCATGGGCATCGGTCTGCTCATCGCCCCACCCATCGCGGATCGTTTAGGAAAAATCCAACTTGTGATTATCACCCAGGGCCTATCCATCCCCTTCATGGCCTTACTCGGTTTCGCACCCCTATTTTCCCTGAGTACCGCTGCGTATTACGTGCGGCTGACTCTGATGAACATGAGCAATCCCATCTACCAGACCTTTGTGATGGAAAAGGTGGACCAAGCTGCACGTTCCACAGTGGCCAGCCTGGTCAGCCTTACCTGGAGCTTTGGCAGGGCTTTCAGCCCCACGATCAGCGGTTGGCTGCAGGTTCAATACGGGTTCGGTCCCCCGTTTGCGATTGCCATCACCCTCTATTCGATTGCCATCGTCCTCTACTGGTTCTTCTTCATCCGCCTCAAAAAATCCAGGTCTCTTATTTGATGGGGAGAGTCCCGTAAGGATTCGCCGAACTCCAATAATCCGCCCAAATCCTGCACAAATATCACCAGATCTTCACCTCCCTGTGGTCCATTTCCCGTCAAAAGACCCAATAATTTCCGCAGCGTATTAAAAATGGATTAGAAATCCGTTAACTTGTGCAAAATATCACATTCCTCCATATACGGCTTCACCTAAAAGGACTATAATTTTCATACACAGGAAGTCAACAAAAATCCCTTCAGGAGGTTCCATGAAGTATGCCTTGAAAGCCCTGTTAATATGCCTGTTGGTCTTGATCTCTTTCAACACAATGGCTTCTGTCAGTCACGCGCAAGAACCTGTAGTCCGAGCTGTTTTGTTTTACTCCACCAACTGCCCTCACTGCCTGGAAGTGATCAATGAAGTCTTACCGGCCCTGGACAAGCAGTATGGAACCCAACTGCAGATTTTCGGCATCAATACGAGTACTGGGGAAGGCTCCCGGTTGTATGAAGCGGCTGTTAAGGCGTTTGAAATTCCCGAAGAAAAACTCGGTGTTCCAACGTTGATCGTAGATGACCACATCCTCGTTGGTTCCAACCAGATCCCCGAACAATTACCCACCATTGTCGAAGAGGGTTTGGCTTCCGGTGGGATCGATTGGCCCTATTTTCCGGGTTTAGAGGAAGAAATGGAAGCGGCCGAGCAGAGAGCCCAGGAAAGCGAAGAGGAAGAAACAGAAAATGGCTTTGAAAATAAGGAAGACCAAACGGTCCTAGAGAGGTTCAAATCGGATTTATTAGGCAATATCGTTTCCACGATAGTCCTTCTGGGTATGATAGGTGTGGTTCTCATGGTCGGGATCACGTATCATCAGAAGAATTTTTTGAGCAACCCACCTGATCAGTCCTGGTTGATTCCGGTCATCTCCCTTCTTGGAATTGCTGTCGCTTCTTACCTCTCCTATGTAGAAATCACCCGGACGGATGCCGTTTGCGGCCCGGTCGGACACTGCAATACCGTACAGCAAAGCCCTTATGCTTTCCTATTTGGCTTTCTCCCGGTAGGTGTGGTTGGCATCGCAGGATACCTTGCCATCGCCGCCGCCTGGCTGGTGCTCAAAATAGGCTCTCCCACCTGGAAAGAAACCGCTAAAATCGCATTATGGGGCTTCTCCTTGATAGGTGTGCTCTTCTCCATCTACCTCACTTTCTTGGAACCCTTTGTGATCGGCGCCAGCTGTTCCTGGTGCCTTTCATCAGCCGTCCTGATCACGATATTGTTCATCGTCGCCACCAGGGAGTTCAAAACAAGCGCAGCGTATCATAGACACATATCAAAATAAAATGCATGAATTAGCCATCACCAAACAAATTACAGAGATCGCCATCCGGTATGGGGAGCAGAACGATGCTTCGAAAATCACGGACCTGTACCTGACAATCGGGGACTTATCCTCCGTGATTGACGACTCGGTTCAGTTCTACTGGGACATCATCGCGGAGGACACCATCTGTGAGGGTGCCAACCTCCATTTTGAGCGCATCCCCGCCAAGCTCCAGTGCCAGAAATGCGGCCATGAATATACCCTGAAGGAAAATGAAATCACCTACTGTCCTCAGTGTCAGAGCAGTGATGTCCGGATCATTCAAGGTAAAGAATTCCAATTACAGAGCATTAACATAGAAAAATGAGTGAAGCAATGACTGAAAATGTAACCATTGTTGAAAACATCCATCAATCAAATGACCAAATAGCTGAAAGGAATCAGCAGCAGTTACAGGCAGCGGGGGTCTTCAGTTTGAATTTCATGGCCTCACCGGGCGCAGGAAAGACCTCTCTCATCGAACGCACTCTCCACACCATGAAAGACAGCTTCAATATCGCCGTCGTGGATGGGGATGTGGCATCCAGCATCGACGCTGACCGGGCTGCGAAGGCAGGAGCTACCGCTGTGCAGATCAATACGGGGGGAAGCTGCCATGTGGACGCCAACATGCTCCACAGCGCCCTGGCAGAATTAACGCTGGAAGATTTCGACCTGCTCCTGGTGGAAAATGTGGGGAACCTGATCTGTCCAGCCTCCTTCAAGCTGGGGACGGATAAAAACGTCCTTATCGCATCCGTTCCGGAAGGCGACGACAAGCCCTATAAATATCCCAAAATGTACCAGGATGTCGACGCCCTGGTGATCAACAAGATCGATTTGATGCCCTACATCGACTTTGATATGGCGTATTTCCAGAAAGGGGTGGAAATCCTCAGCCCGGATTTGCTTTCTTTCCCGATATCCTGCAAAACAGAGGAGGGGATGGATGCCTGGTTGGCCTGGTTAGAAGAAGAAATTAAGCACAGAAGCTAGAGATTATGGCAGAAGAAAAAGGGCTCTTTATTCATATTGAAGGGATCGTGCAAGGGGTTGGATTTCGGCCCTTTGTGTTCAGCTTGGCGGACCGTTTTGGACTCAAAGGATGGGTCCGGAACACCTCAGCTGGAGTTGAAATCGAAGTCGACGGGGAACCGGGGCAATTGTCCTCCTTTTTGGAAGCGATCAGCGAAGAGGCCCCGCCCCTGGCGAAAATTGACGCTGTGCACACGGAGTCCAGACCTGCCAATAATTTCACCACCTTCAAGATCATCCACTCCGAGGCTTCCAGCGGCGGATTTCAACCCATATCACCGGATGTCAGCATCTGTGATGACTGCCTTGAAGAACTTTTCACCCCCGACGATCACCGCTACCGTTACCCCTTCATTAACTGCACGAACTGCGGACCCCGGTTCACGATCATCAAAGACATCCCCTATGACCGCCCCCAGACTACCATGGCGCCATTTGAGATGTGTTCCACCTGCGCCGCGGAGTACGAAGATCCGCTTGACCGCCGCTTCCATGCCCAGCCCGTTGCCTGCCCTGACTGCGGCCCGCGGGTGTGGTGGGATCCGGGAAAGGCAGATTCCCCGGTCAAACCGGACCAAGCCTCCTCAGTTGATGATGAGGCCATACGCGAAACCCAAAACCAGCTTGCTGATGGGAAGATCATCGCTGTCAAGGGACTGGGCGGTTTCCACCTGGCTTGCGACGCCCAGAACCATCAAGCTGTGGAGCGGCTCCGAAAACGGAAAGCCCGGCCCCAGAAACCCCTGGCTTTGATGATGCCTGACCTGGAGACCGTATCCCGCTTTTGCTCCCTGAGCGATCAGGAACGGGAAGTCCTCACCTCACCTGCCCGGCCCATCATTCTCCTGGAGGAAAAGAAGACCAGCAGTCTCTCCGGGGCCATTGCCCCCGGACAGGACAAGATAGGTATCATGCTTCCCTACACCCCGCTGCATTATCTGCTTTTTGCGAAAGGGGAAAATTTCCCGGATGCAGAGTTTGATGCCCTGGTCATGACCAGCGGGAATCAGCGCAGCCAGCCCATCGTCACCTCTAACGATGAGGCCCTGAAAGGACTCAAAGACATCGCCGATGGATTTCTGCTGCACGATCGGGACATTTACATGCCCTGCGATGATTCCGTGACCCAAATTGTAGGATCAGAACCATATCCTGTCCGCCGTTCCCGCGGTTACGCTCCTTATCCAATCCAACTCCCGCAGGGAGGACCCTCCATATTGGCCGCGGGTCCGGAATTGAAAAACACTTTCTGCTTGACCAAAAGGGACCAGGCATTCCTGAGCCAGCACCTGGGAGATATGGGAAATTACCAGACATTAGAGGCTTACCAGGAAGCCGTGCTCCACTTCGAAAGCCTATTCCGGGCTGACATCCGCGGCCTGGCCTATGACCTGCACCCCAACTACTTAGCGACCCGGTATGCCCTGGAGCGCTCAGAAAAGGAGGGGATACCTGCCATCGGGGTGCAGCATCATTTTGCCCACATCGCCTCCTGCCTGGCTGAAAATCAGCACCCGGACGGAGAACCCGTGATCGGCTTCGCTTTTGACGGCACCGGATACGGCGATGACGGGAACATCTGGGGAGGCGAAGTATTCATCGCTGATTATCAGGGATACCACCGGGCCTATCACATATCCTATGTGCCTTTGCCCGGGGGCGACAAAGCCGTCAAAGAACCCTGGCGTCTGGCTTTAACCTGGCTGCATCAAATGGGAATCAACTGGGACCCTTCCCTGACCCCCGTGCGTTACGCCAAAGAGCAGCTGTCGGACTCAGCCATCAACCCGCTGCAGGCCCTGCGGGGCCAGTTGGTATCACGAACCTACACACCGCTCACGTCCTCCATGGGCCGTTTGTTTGACGCCGTTTCCGCCCTGGTTGGCGTGTCTGAAAAAGTGAATTACGAAGGCCAGGCAGCCATTGAACTGGAAGCCCGCGTGGACCCGGATGAACGCTCCGGGTACAGCTTTGATGTATCAGGCGATCTCATCCACCCCCAATCCATGATTCGCGCTGTGCTTGCAGACATTAAAGACGGGGTTCCTGTGGATGTGATCTCTGCCCGTTTTCACAACGGACTGGCTGAGGTCATCACCCAGATAGCCAGACGTCTGCGGAAAAAACACGGGCTTCATCAGGTAGCACTCAGTGGCGGAGTCTGGCAAAACGTCACCCTCCTCCAGAAAACACTCCCGCGATTGAGAGAGGAGGGATTCGAAATCTATCTCCACCGCCTGGTTCCTCCCAATGACGGCGGCTTATCACTGGGACAGGCAGTGGTTGCTCAACGATTCATACGTATGAAAGGAGAATCCAACGATGTGTTTAGGCGTACCAGGTAAGATCATCGAAATTTATCAAGCGCAAGGTTTGAAAATGGGAAAAGTGGACTTCAGCGGTGTCACTCGCGAGGCGTGTTTAGAGCATGTTCCTGAAGCGGAAGTCGGTGATTACGCGGTCGTCCATGTCGGGTTCGCGATCAGTTTATTGAGTGAAGAAGAAGCCCAAGAAACCATCAACCTCTTGCGAGAGATTGTGGAAGCCGGTG
>JAGXKM010000161.1 GCA_018335275.1 Anaerolineales bacterium
CGATCGCATCACAAAAAGGGGGCGTAGGGAAGACGACGCTGGCCATCAACGTCTCGTCGGCGCTGGCCATGATGCAGTCCTACGAGCGCCCGGGCACCCCGGGAAAGATCCTGCTGGTGGATACCGACCCCCAGGCTCATGCTTCGAAAACCCTGGCCGGGGGCGTATTCGGATCGGACGACGAGGAGGACAACAACAAACCCACATTGGGTGACCTGCTGTTGGGGGACTCCGACCTGCCTGCCACGGCGATCATTGAAACCTCCCACCTGCCCAAGAACGGGGACGGCAACCTCGACTATCTCCCCACCCAAAAATCGGTCATGAACATCGCCAGCCGCACGCTGGTTTCCCAGCCGGATGGGCAGTTCCGGCTCCTGGATTTGGTCCAACCCCTGGGCGCGCTTTATGAATATATTGTCATTGACACCCCACCCAACCTGGGTGTGATGACCATCAACAGCCTGCTGGCAGCCACGCATGTGGTGATCCCCATTGACCTACAAGCCTTCAGCATGGACAGCCTGGTGGAGACGCTGGACACCATTGAGCGCATTCAAAATCACCCCCGCCTGAACCCGGAGATGGAGGTGATCGGTATCTCCCCCGTGAAGTGCAATTTCAGGCGCCACGAGCAGCAGGAATGGCTGGACACGCTCACTGAACGCTACCAGGAACTGGTTTTACCGCCCGTGGGCGACCGCGGGGACGTACATAGCGCCCAGACGCAGGGTCTGGATATTTTCAGCTATAAACCGCCCCGGGACCCCGGAGAGGACATCGCTTCCTCCAACCTGGCTGCCCAGGAGTATGCAAAGGTATCCGAGGTTATACGAGACAGATTAGACAGATAACGGACGGGGGAGCGGCAGAGACGAAGAAGGAGAACGTTATGGCCAAAGACAAAGGCACCGCAGATTTGTTTGCCCGCCGGGCCAGCAAAAGGGAAAAAGACAGCCAGGCGGAAGGATATTTCGCCGCCAGCGAGGGGCGCGCGAACCGGACATCCTCCTCGCGCATTGTCTCCGTGCCGCTGAGCCAGATCCTGCCCGACCGCTTCCAGCCCCGCCCCATCCTTCCCCTGGACCTCAAAGATGCCTATTACAGCGGAGACGCTGACTGGCGGGAGACAGCTCAAACCTGGCTGGGACGGGCCGATACCGACCCCGGGGTGCAGTCGCGGGTGGACACGCTGCTGGAGCTGGGGGGCACCTTTGGAGAGCACGGTCAGATCAAGCCCGTCACTGGCGTGTGGGAGGAGGTGAGAGGAGAGATACGCTTTCATCTGGAAACAGGCGAGCGACGTTTCTGGGCCAAAGCTCTCAACGCGGTCAAGCAGGAGGCAGCGGCGGAGCCCCATCTGGAATGCCGGGAGATCGACACCCATCGCCGCAGCCGCGAACGACAGGTGGTGGAGAACATACACGCCGAAAAACCCACTGCTGTGGCCCGGGCGCGGGAAGTTTCCTCGCTGATCCTCAGCAAGCTTGACCTGCCCGACGAACTCAGCCTGGACGCGGAGCCCGTCCCCGGGGAGCACGAGTACTACCGCAGCGTGCTGAATCTGGAAGGGGCCATTGGCCAAAAACAAATGCCGGCCGGCATCTGGGAGGAGGTAGGGGAGGTGATGGGCCTGAGCCGCACCGCTATGGTGCGTCACCTCAACATCCTTGACCTGCCCAATGAGTTGCAGTACCTGGCAGATCTGCACAGACTGAACGAGCGCGTTTTGCGCGAGGTGCTCAGCTTGCCCCGGGAACACTGGGAGAAAACCCTGACTCTGGCCATTGAAGAGGATTTCACAGCCCAGGAAGTGCGTGCTTTTGGGGAGCGCCTGGCGGGCAAAAAATCCAAAACGGTCAAGCGCCAGCCCCGCTCCCCGGTGGAGAAGACAGCTACCCGGGTGCGTTCTTTTTTGAAGATCGCCGGGGGTGAGGAATTGCGCGGGAAGCTGGGGGAAGTGGCCACGGAGTACGCTGCAGGGCTGGAGAACGAGGAGATCCTGGAGGCGGCGGATATTCTGCAGGCCCTGGCTGAGAAGCTTCGGCTGCGGGCCGGTGAGTAGGGAAGAGACCTCAACGTGTGCCCATGGGCACACGTTGCTGCGCTACGCCATTCCGCCCTTTTGTCAACCAAAGACGATTTCAGCTTGCTTTTCCTATTTAAGCCAAAAACTGGAAGCGAATGAAGCCCCTGGGTTCCGGGGTGCATCACGGGGGGTCTTGGCGAGGAAACTGTCCCGAAAAGAGGCCTTCGGGAGACAGGAAAACGGGGTGTTTCTTACTGACCAGGCCAAAATGGCCCGCGTTCAGGCGAGGTTGTTTGATGTGCCTGGAGCGAATCCTTGTAGGCCGCAGCCCAGAATATGGGCGCTCTAACCTCACCTAAATGAGTATATATATCGCAGCCGGTTGGGGGCAGAAAGTTTGTAGGGGTGTTCGCCTGCACAAGATGCTTTCAAGACAACAACCTGTGCCCATGGGCACAGGTTGTCCTGTATGAGCGTGAGGTTTCATGCTGCCCTGATGCTGCCGTCTTCATAAGAGATTGAGTTGTTTCATTTTGGCCGTTTTCGTTGAGACGAATAAAATCCAGGGAGTTGAATTCTTCGAGATCCGGGATCTCTATGAAAGAAGCCTTTTGGCGTAAATCCCTCCACTTCTTCCAGTTTTACTTGGGCCTGCTTTGGAATATTCCACGTGTGCCCATGGGCACACGTGTAGGCAGTGAGCCTTAACTGTTTTAGTTTCCAGGGAAGTCCCGATGTTTTTTATTCGGGGGTGTTAATTTTGCGGGAAAGGCCTCCGCGTCCTTGGCGAATTCATGCCGGAAGCGAAGAGGGAATAATTTTGGTGATCACCAAGTGAGTGGCAAGTGCGATTTGGGATCTGGGATTAGTGAATAGAGTTTGGGGTGGGGGAGAAGGTTCTTTGGAACATGCGTGAACCGTAAAGGGGTGCCGTAATGATTACCTGGAAGGTGAGAGCGTCGGGTTGCGGTGTGTGGATTTACAGCGAGGGGCGAGCTCTCAGCCCCTGCCATTTGAGCGAAGTTGATATGCTGGAGATGTTTAATGCAATGCATTATTGGCTCCGGTAGTTTTGAGTTATCCGCAGTGTGCAGCATTAACGTCGCCGGTGTGGTGTTGGTTGCATAGGTAGCACATTCTGGGGCGCTGGTCTTTAGATCGTTTGGGTTTTGTTGAAAGCGGGAGGCAAGGCTACCATGTAGATGGCATATTAAAATTGCGTATAGCCATAATGTCCGGGTTGTACATTATGGTTGGGAGTTTATCTTGCGCTTGATGTGTTTAGAGGATGCAGTGGATGATTTTGAATTCGTTACCCCTCGCATCCAATGCCATCATTAAATCCGATGAATCGGCGCGGATCAGACTCCACCACCTTGAATCTGCGGAAAGTAATTTGAAGACAATCCGAATCGGGTGATGGGTCCATCCCTCTTTTGGTCCGGGTGGGCACACAAGCGAATTCCTGGGAGGGGATAGCGAAGGTAGGAGAAGGGTTTGATAACCGCCGGGAAGGGTACGAGTCCTATTGGGGAACCGAACTTTCCGCAAGGTTGGAGCATGCCTGCCGGATCGCCAAAAAGGAACTTATAAACGAAGATAAGGAAAGTTATTTGGGGGACCTTTCTTCCGTTGAGAGTGTTCCCCTCAGCCTTGATCCCATTCACTACGTTCGCAATAATTTAATATTAGAGAGGAAAATATTAAAATCTAGGAAGTGATTATTTCTGGATTCATTATCTGCATTTTGTTGAGGAGTGGATGGGAGTCAGGAAAATAATTTGAGACT
>JAGXKM010000162.1 GCA_018335275.1 Anaerolineales bacterium
TTTCTTTCATTGTACCGATCAGCCACTTTTAAATCAAAAAGAGCAGTCAGGTGACTGCTCTTTTTTTATATTCAATTTTTTAGATCTAACTTAGAATAGGCTTTCAGATTCGTCGTCGACGTCGAATGTGTCTTCAAAGTCATCTGAGCTCTCAGCCAGAGAAGATACATCCTGTGCCTGAGGGCCTTTCTCACTTTCGACCACATCAAATTCTACACGTTCCCCCTCATCCAGCGTCTTGAATCCGGTCCCATTGATTGCGCTGTAGTGAACGAAGACATCGCCTTCGCCGTTATCGCGCTCAATAAAACCATACCCCTTTCCAGCGTTAAACCACTTTACTGTACCGGTCTCACGCTCTGCCATAAGAAATTCTCCTTCGTACTAGTGTAATTAAAAACTCAGCAGGGCGTTCCCCCTCGTTCTAAACAAAAAATTGCTCAAGAAACAAACGTTCTGCTACTGCAGTAAGGTTATACATTACCTTACTACATCTCAAAATATAGCATGATCTTCCTCGATCGTCAACATTTTCAAACATATTGTTTAGACAATCCAGGGGTTTTCTGGGGAGAAAAAGGACATATCCAGCCTGATTTTCAGGGAAAAGCAGTAAAGTCCACTTCTCTATCCATAAAAACCTCCCCTCAAACATCCCAGGAAAGGTGATTCTGAGACATATCACCTTACCCCTATCCAGAGAATGGATATAATCATAGATGAGTATTCGAGCTTCCTGACCTGGTTGATAACTTTCCATCCGGGACCATTGCGGGGAGCGCAGGTAAGGTGACCCCGGGGCAGCTCACCGCGCAGCGATGGCCCCGCACACGGTCGTCGTCGCTGCAAACCCTGTGGGATCAGGCGAAATTGAGATCGTTGATGTCAAAGGCATACACCTCATCAGCCATCCTATAAATTAATCATGGATATCATTCCCCTTTTCTACCTTTTTCTGGTTGTTCTTTTCCTTGTCATCTTTGGGGGTTTCGGGTTGATCTCCTGGCAAGAGGGAGAACAGCGAGCAAGAAATCGTTCAGCACTTATCGCAGGGTTTGGGGCCGCGCTCAGCTTGTGTGTCCTCCTCCTGCCCCTTCCCGTCCAAAAAGGGTTATGTGTTTTCTTCTTTTTCCTGTTTCTGGCTGCCGCTGCGTTGTATTTCCTGCCGATAGGAAAAGTTTCGAAAACGAGAGAGGCGCCGAATACGCGCCAAGACGAACGAGAGATCATGTTTGCTCGAGCGCGGCTCGAGCCGGGCAGTCCAGCATACAAAGAATATTACCGGCTCCATCCTGAACATAAAAACAAAGACGACGAAACCCGGGCCAAACCAGGTCTGCTCTCTCCGCAAGCTCAATTCACAGACCTCCTCCATACAGCAGCTACAGAAGCAAGTTTCCAATTCACGGAAACACTCCGGCATGCAGTGGATGGTCCCCTCAACCCGGATCGGAAATCCTTCTCTTCGCAAGAGATGACAGCCTATATAAAGACTTTAGCAAAATATTATGGAGCCTTAGATGTTGGGATAACCCATCTCAAGCCGTACCACATATATACACACATAGGCCGGGGAAGCGGATCATACGGCGCCCCGGTTGAACTCCCACACACTCACGCAATCGCTTTCACAGTGGAAATGGATTTTGAGATGACCCGCGCCGCACCTTACCCCCCCTTGACCATGGAGTCCGGCATGCAATACGGGCAAGCAGCTCAGATCGCTGTTCAGCTGGCATCCGCAATCCGCAACCTGGGATATCAAGCCCGGGCTCACATCGACGGGAACTATCGAGTTATAGCGCCTCTGGTGGCCCGAGATGCAGGGTTAGGTGAAATCGGGCGGATGGGAATACTGATGACGGATGGTTCTGGCCCCCGCGTCCGTTTGGGGGCGGTCACGACCACGCTTGCATTGGAAACGGATTCCTATACACCCAACACCGCGGTGATTGACTTCTGCAATATTTGCCAGAAATGTGCCCAGAACTGCCCCAGCCAATCGATCCCTTTTGGACCCCGAAAAGAATTCGATGGAGCGCTGCAGTGGAAGATAAATCCCGATTCCTGTTTCCGGTACTGGACAGTTGTCGGCACAGACTGTGGACGGTGTATGTCCGTTTGTCCTTTCTCTCACCCGAACACATTCGCTCACAGGTTAATCCGTCGGGGCATAAAGGGGTCAGGGCTATTTCGACGCTTTGCCCTCTGGATGGACGATTTCTTTTATGGAACATCTCCCTCCCCAAAATACTCACCGAACTCATTTCTCCCTCACGATTGAATAGAACATGGATCTGTTGAAAAGGTAATAACTGCCCCAGAAAGATCTTATAGTAGGTGACATAGGGCTGGACCAGAGAGTTGGACCAAGCTCCAAGCAATCTTCTCAGCGCAGGATATTTCGCGAGTAGTGCCTGGTGATCTACAAATAAAGAAGTTATTTCCATGAATTCTTAATATGATTTTTCAGTCCCAGTGATATAATCCTAAAAGAAGTACTTCTCCTAATCAGTCAGCGAAGAAAAATTAGACACGGAATAATAAAGGAGTAAAAAATGACGAAACTTGAGAACGTAGAAGGAATCGGAAACACCTTTGCAGGGAAACTGAGAAAAATCGGGATCCGGAGTGCAAACAGCCTTTTGAAAAAAGGGGCTACAACGCGCGGCCGGGAAGAGATCGCCCAAAAGAGCGGTGTGAGCGAGAAATTGGTCCTGGAATGGGTCAATCATGTGGACTTATTCCGCGTCAAAGGAGTTGGAGAGGAATACGCCGACCTTTTAGAAGAAGCCGGCGTGGATACCGTCCCCGAATTAGCCCAACGCAATCCGGGAAATCTGCATCAAACCATCCTTGACACAAACAAAAAGAAACGACTTGTACGTCGTCCTCCCTCAAAGAATATGGTCCATGACTGGGTAAAGCAGGCCAAATCACTGCCGAGGGTGATCCAATACTAACCCAGCGGAGTGAGATCCGGACCGAGGGCTGCTGCTCCCCCCACCGTTTTTATTCAAGCTTGGGGTTTCTGACCGGAAAGTTCTAGAAAATGAACATTTAAATAGAAAGGACCGCCGATAAAAACCCGCGGTCCTTTTTATTATCGGTTCCTTTTGGCTCCCATTTTAGATTTCCCCTTACCACGTTTCCCAATGTGCCGTCTCTAGAATGGGACGGCGCCCCCCCCTTTCTGGGGAGGTCTTGTAAGCGCATCCTCTTTTTCTGGATAACCGAAGGACAGGGCGATATTACATTCCTTTTCTTCCAGGTATGCCAAAATCTCTCGAGCTTTGCCTCTCTTGTAAATCGTCGCTGGTACAGAACCGATCCCCAGTTCCCAGGCAGCAAGCTGCATGTAGGCTGCCGATTGGCCGGCATCGAACATAATGCTGAAACGCTGTGTAAACGGAATGGAAAAGAAAAATCCCTCATACTTTTTCAATATGAGGGATGATTTGATTTCCATGTAGGATGAACCGTTACGCAATCCACCCTTGATCAAAGAGGAATTTCGTAATCACGGGGATTTCAAGCCTCTTCCCTTGATATGCTTCATAAGCAGGCCACAGGGTGACCAGCCAGAAAATGGGCGCACAAATGGAACCAATGCCCAAGGTGATCAAGGTCAGGATTAAAAATACAACCCATAAAACTACATTTACAGCCAGGGATTGTACTGCGTGGAACTTAATAAAAGGGCGTTCCCGTTTTTCTTCCATTAACAAAGCTATGATGGGAAGAATGGGAATGGGATATCCTAGCGCAGCCCACAACTTATCATCATCACTGATCCCTGTTTCCT
>JAGXKM010000163.1 GCA_018335275.1 Anaerolineales bacterium
TCCAGGAAAAGCCCGGCGCCAGGGTCAGATGTCCGGCATGGTGGGCCAGACTCATCCCCAAGAGGGGCACAAAAACGCGAAACCCACAGGTGGCGCTCAATCCCAGCCCGATAAAAATCCCCAGTAGCTCCTGCATATTCTTCCTCCCTTATACTGTCGTTCAATCAGTCCGCACATACCCTGCTCCTGATCTTCGTTAAGCATACCAAACCCGGCCCAGGGATCAATTAAGGATTGCATGAAATCCGTGGGTGGGGTTACCCGGTAACGGATGCATTTTAACAGGGTATTAATCAAAAAGTAAGTGCATTATTAACCTCACCCCCTACAATCACTCTGGACTCGAGCTGAAAGTGGGGAATATTGCATATGACCGACAATAAAAACGTGAAAAAAGTTTTGGGAATCCTGGTTCTATTCGTTCTGGCAGCCGCAAGCCTGTCCTGCCGGCTGCCCCTGGTAGGTTCCGGCGATCCAGTCCCCGGTCCATCGACCCCGGAGCAGGCAGCGGTGGGAACCACAACGGAACCCGCATCTTCATCCCGCACCTCATCCGCTGACGCGGATACCGGCACAGCACAAGGCGAACAGCGCCCGCCGGCCAGCTTCAAAGTCCTGCTGGAACGGGGCATCAAAGAAGGGCGCTGGACGCGGGGCGAAGGCTTGCACTACCTGCTCCAGGTCTTCCAGAACGAAAAAGAGCTGGAAACCAAGGTAAGCCACCAAGAATGGAGTATGGTCTATTACCTGGCTGCGGACTATGTGAAAGCCGAAGGGGACCCTGAACTCCGGGAGAAGATCGAAGACCAGCTACAGCAAATTGCCGCCCCGCTGGAAAATCTATCCCTGTACTCGGAGCCAGCTGAGGGCCAGCAGTCTTCCCGGGGATATAAAATGAGCCGACCCAACCTCCAGGTAGACTGTGCTGATTTGTTCAAAAAAGGTTTTCCTGAAACGCGCGCCGCCACATGCTTACTGTATCAGGAAATAGAAACTCCCTATGTGAAATTCCAGATTTATTATCCTGAGCCATGGGCGGGGGATGAGGAGTACGAAAATATCCTTGAAGGAGTCAAAAAAGCCGCCATGAACAGCGCGGAAACCTATGCCAATTATGGTTCCAATGAAAACATGCTGATCATCTTTTCGCCCACCCATACCGAGTCCCGGCCCGACCCTAAAAAAAGGACCAAGGGAGTATCATTACCACCCAGTTACCGGAGCGGTGACGCCTGCCCGATAATCATCTTCAACAACCCAGAGTACCTGCTGGGAGAGGATGCCAAAGAGATCATCGCCCATGAGATCTTCCATTGCTTTCAAATGAAAAATTTCTTTTCCGGGGACGAAATCAATTACCCGGAAAATTCGTGGTGGATGGAAGGCACGGCCGTCCACTTTTCCAATGTGGCCTTCCCGGACATCAAATACGACTATAAATTTGTGCAATACTTTGATCGAAACTCACAGGATAAGCAATTAAAGGACATGGAATACGGCAACTACACCTTCTTTACAGACTGGATGAACCACAAGGGGAACCAGAACCTGATCGGGTTCATGGATTGGATCTCCGAGCTGGAAAGCGCTCAATCCCAGATGGGGGAGTTGGCCATTTACGAAGACATGGACGTCTACTTTCACCGCTTCGGACAGCGTTACCTGGATCAAAATATCCCCGATCCCGGCGGTGATAATCTGCCCATTCCGGCTGATACCAACAGGGAAATCGACATCAACAGCACCGGTGAAGCCTTCAATGTGACTGTCAAGCCCTTCCAACTGTACCGTATGGACGCCCTGTACATTCCCCAGCGGCGGTTCTTCCAATCCGGGGAACTCGATTACCGCGTAAACACCACCATCCGCCGGGATGGTGAACCGGACACGTGGAAAAATGTCCCCGACAAGCTGTATTCGCGCTGCACAGAAAAGGATCCCTACCTATTTCTAATCACGTCCTCAGACGTCGAGAAGGAAGGGACTTCGTCAATGAACATCGACAAGATTGAAAAAGCGGCCTGCGACGGTTGTTTACTGGGGGACTGGCAGGTGGAAAATGAAAGCTTCATCAATTGGTTCAATGCCCTGGCCGAACAAAACAAGAGTAGCGGGACAAAGTTAGAAGAGATGTCCGGGCTGATGGGCGTGCGATTCGGCGAGGATCGAACCTTCCGGTCCATCAATAAGGAGCTCAGTATTGTTCTTACCGTATCCGGCGTCGATACAGGGGGCGTGACCTTCAATATCACCTCTCTGGGGAATGGTAACTGGCAGACCAACCAGGCCATGAATCAGCTGAGTTACTCCGAGCGGGACTTGAAAGCGGATGTTACCGCCACGGTTCCCGGTGTGGGGAACCTGAACTTTGGCGGAGGCTCCATCCCGGAAGACATGCTGCCTCCCGGCGTGGAGGATTTTGGTTTCGAAGGAGATATTGACAGCATTAACGCTATGGGCACATTCTCCACTGAAACCAACGCGCAAGCCCTGGGGTATACCTGCGGCGAGGAAACCCTGACCTTTCATTATCCGCAGCTGAGTGATATCGTCCTGGACCGGCTGGATGAACCCATCCCGCTGCCCACTTTCGAGGGTGGTGACGACTCCAACGGCAGCTAATCAAACACCCACACAACCCAGGAAATTTATCAACCCCATGACCGAGATCAAAACCGGATTCCCATCCTGCATCCAAAAGCAGGATGGGTTTTCCTTGCTCAGGTGGGATAGATGACTTATGATGGTTGTGTTTCTCCCTTGACCCGGGAAGGAGAGTTGACCTGTCAATGTTAACCTGGATGGACTTTGTGCTGGCCACACTGGCCATATTCACGGGCGCCGCGGTACAGGGCTCGATCGGTTTTGGGTCGGCCCTGATCGCCAGCCCGCTGCTGGTGCTGATTCAGCTGGACTACGTTCCCGGCCCGCTGATCATCGCCTCCCTGGCCTTCAACCTGGCAGTCACCCTGCGCGAATCCCACGCCGTGCGCGGGAAGCAGGTGCTGTGGGCTGCCTCGGGCATGATCCCGGGCTCGATCCTGGCGGCCGGAGTGCTGGCCGTAGTCAGTCAGGGGGCCATGGAGGTCGTCTTCGGCGGCTTGGTGCTGCTGGCCGTAGGCATCAGCGCCCTGGGAACACGCGTGGCACCTTCCGGGATGACGATGATGGGGGCCGGATTTCTATCCGGGCTGATGAACACCATCGCCGGCATCGGGGGTCCGCCCCTGGCCCTGGTTTACAAGGACGCGGAAAGCCCGCAGCTGCGAGCCAACCTTTCCACTCTTTTTCTGATGGGAGCAGGCATCTCCCTGCTCTCGCTGGGGTTGTACGGGGAAGTCCAAATGAGAGACGTGGTGCTGGCCCTTTCCTTGCTGCCCGGCATGGCCCTGGGCTTTGCGCTGTCCTCCCGGATCCTGCCTGCCATCCGTAAAAAGCACACCCGCCCGGGCGTGCTGATTCTATCCGCCCTCTCCGCGCTCGCTGTCATCCTGCGCGAAATTATCTAATATCCCCGCAAGCAGACACTTTCATCTAACTTAGAACCCATTTCCCGGCCTGCCCGAAAGAGGTCCCAGGGGAGCAAGCTCTCACCTTTCAATGCTGCCCCATTGGAACAGAACCCAACGCTGGAATTGAGTCCGATTGTGAGACAAATAACAAGCTGATTAAGAACCGCTAAGTATCCTCCGCATAAGCCACCGAGGACCGTTGGGCTATATATAATCACCCTGGAGTTAATCCGTAGAATCATCATAAACCAAGGAGAAGCTTTCGTGGTAAATA
>JAGXKM010000164.1 GCA_018335275.1 Anaerolineales bacterium
GATGAACTGACCATTGAGGAACTGCTTCACGAAACGATCGCCTCTATTGGAGAGAACATCGTCATCCGGCGCTTCAAACGCTGGGAACTCGGAGGAGCGATCGAGAATTAATCTCAAAAGGCCAACCAAATGGTTGGCCTTCTTTTATAATAGGGGAGAAAGGGTCACAAATTACGGCATTGGGGAAGGACCATGACCAAGAACCTAAACTACAACCGCATCTTATTAAAAATCAGTGGGGAAGCATTAGCGGGTTCCCAAGGATTTGGCATAGATCCCCTCCGCGCGGAGGACTTAGCCGAACACCTTCAAAGCGTGTATGATATGGATGTAGAAATCGCCATCGTGATCGGCGCCGGTAACCTTTGGCGGGGACGGCAGGGGTTAGAACGGGGAATGGATCGAGCCACAGCTGATTACATGGGGATGTTAGCAACCGTGATGAACGCCATGGCCTTAATGGATGCCCTGGAACGGCAAGGGATCATCACCAGGGTCCAGTCAGCCATTGAAATGCGGGCTGTGGCCGAACCCTATATTCGACGCCGGGCCATACGACACCTGGAGAAAAACAGAGTCGTCATCTTTGGCGCTGGAACTGGAAACCCCTACTTCTCAACGGATACCGCTGCAGCTCTTCGGGCGATGGAAATTGACGCGGATGTCCTCATAAAAGCCACCAAAGTAGACGGGGTATATGATTCCGATCCAGAAAAAAATGCAGACGCAAAATTATTTGACTACCTGCCCTATATTGAGGCCATCAACAGGCGGTTGGAAGTCATGGACAGCACAGCCCTTTCGCTATGTATGGATAACAGGTTACCCATCCTGGTCCTCAACATGTGGGACCCTGATGCCCTTAAAAAGGGGCTTCTGGGTGAAAAGGTAGGGACGTGGGTATCCCACGCGCCCCGTTGACAACTGATTAGAAAAACGCTTGCCCCATCTGATATCCGTTCCAGATGGGGTTTTTTCATTTCCGGCTATCCTACAGCGATTCAGGTCGAGTTTTAACATTTGTGCTTGATTAGGTTGTAAAAAAGCCTATAATAAGATTATTCCAGATGAGATGGGTCCTGACCTTTTTTCTTCACATCCAGGTACGGGTTTGTACTGATCAACAACAGCAGTGTTTGTCCATGACCCAGTTGATTGTATTAGTAATCCATAATCACACCGGAGGTCCCAATGCTAGATGATGTCTATAAGGAAACCGAAACCCGCATGACAAAAGCAGTTGAAACATTCAAGCATGAACTCAACTCCATACGCACAGGGCGAGCGAACCCTTCCCTCATCGAAACCCTACCCGTGGAGTATTATGGAACGAACACCCCACTCCAAGAATTGGCCAGCATCAGTGTTCCAGAAGCCCGGACGCTGTTGATCAGACCTTTCGACCCCACATCTTTAGAGAATATTGAACGGGCGATTTTAACATCAGATCTGGGTTTGATGCCCAATAACGATGGCGAAAATATCCGCCTTAACCTCCCCACACCCACGGAAGAACGCCGGAAAGAATTGGTCAAGGTGGTGGGGGACAAGGCAGAAGAAGCCAGGATTGCTATACGCAATATCCGACGGGAAAGTATCCGGAATTTGCGCGAATTCGAAGATGAAAACCTGATTACCGAAGATGACCTTCACCGTGGGCAGGAGAAAGTGCAGGAGATCACAGATCACTTTAACGAAAAAGTTGATGCCCTCTGTGAACGGAAAGAAAAAGAGATCATGGCTGTTTAGGGATCATTAACAGGCCAATTACAAGTTTTCATCCCCTCCCTTGGGAGGAGCTAAAAAAAACCTCCTGTCAGGCTCACTCGCGACCTTAAAAATGGATAAGGAAACCTTAGAAATCCCCAAAAATACCCCCCAACATGTGGCCATCATCATGGATGGTAATGGGCGTTGGGCATCAGCCCGCGGCCTGCCCCGTTTAGCAGGCCATCGAGCAGGTACGGAAAACCTGAGGACCATTATCGAGGCCGCTGTGGAATTCAATATCCAATATCTGACCATTTATGCCTTTTCCACAGAAAATTGGAAGAGGCCCGAACAAGAGGTCAAAGGCTTAATGAGGATCTTCCGAAACATGCTGGACCGGGAACTTAAAAATCTCCACGAAAACGGGGTCCAGCTCCGACATCTAGGGCAATTGGATCCCATCGATCAGGATTTACAACGCAGAGTAAAAGAAGCCATCGAGCTCACAAAAGACAACACTCGACTCATCCTCAATGTAGCCTTCAACTACGGCGGTAGAGATGAAATCCTCCACGCGGTGAAAAATATCATCAAAGACAGCCTTGCCCCTGAGGAAATTGACGCGGACGTATTCAGCCAGTATTTATATACCGCGGAATCTCCAGATCCAGACCTAATTATCCGCACCTCCGGGGAACTCCGATGCAGTAATTTCCTTCTCTGGCAGGGAGCTTACTCAGAATGGTATTACGCACCCGCCTATTGGCCTGATTTTGACAGGGAGGAATTGCTAAAAGCGCTGGTTGATTATGACCAACGAGATCGCCGGTTCGGCACCATCTCCCCCCAATAGTTAGAAAGGGAATTATGCTGCCTCAACGATCGTTAGTAGCCCTGATCCTTGCTCCTACAGCCCTATTTATCACCTATCTGGGAGGAATCTATTTCACAATCCTCATCACAGCTGTCCTGCTCCTGGCAGCCTGGGAATGTATGAAGCTGATGAAAAAAATCGGTTATCAGCCCGCCGCACCTGTGATCTTGATCGGGGTTTTCCTGCTGCCCATGAGCGCGGGTTTCCGTTACCAACACTTAACGCCCTGGTTGATAAGCGGTCTCCTGCTTCTCGGCGCTGGATATTTCACCCTCCAGTTTGAACGCTCCCGCCCGCATCCTTTGAGAGATTTTGGGGGGACGCTGATCGTCACCCTCTATATCGGTTGGTTGGGATCCTACCTGATCACCACCCGAATGCTGCCCGGAGGCATGTGGTGGATGTTTCTAATCTTCTTCATTGTCTGGATGGCAGACACAGGAGCTTATTTGATCGGCACTCATTTTGGTTCTCATCAGCTCAGTCCCCGTCTTAGCCCCCATAAAACCTGGGAAGGTTATTTTGGGGGGATCCTTGTCGGAACCCTGGCTGGAATCGGTTTCTCTTTCCTGCCCCAAAAGGTTGGAGCAGGAATCTCATTTTCCCCCTGGGCAGCCTTTCTTTTGGGTTTGATTCTGACCTGCGTGATTCCCTTGGGCGACCTTACTGGGAGCATGTTCAAAAGGATAGCCGGCGTAAAGGATTCCGGCAGCCTTTTCCCGGGGCACGGCGGCATGTTTGACCGCATCGACACCCTGTTGTGGGCCATGCCCATCAGTCACCTCTTCATCCAATACATCTACCCAACTCTATAAAACTATGAACACAAAACCCACCCGAAACCTTGCTTTAGAACTTGTCCGTGTAACCGAAGCAGCTTCCCTTTCCGCAGGTCGATTCATGGGGAGAGGAAATAAAGAGGCTGCGGATAAAGCTGCAGTGGATGCCATGCGCCTGGTTTTGAACTCCATAGACATGGATGCCTCCATCATCATCGGTGAAGGAGAAAAAGACGAAGCTCCCATGCTCTTCAACGGAGAAAAAGTCGGCACAGGAGAATCCCCCGCTGTGGATATCGCTGTTGATCCCATCGATGGCACTCGACCCCTGGCGAATGGTTTTCTGAACTCCATCGCCACGGTCGCCACCTCCCCAAGAGAAACCATGTTCGACCCCGG
>JAGXKM010000040.1 GCA_018335275.1 Anaerolineales bacterium
TCCGCCGATCTTCTTCCTCAATATACCCTTTAAATCCCGGGACTTCGCTTAAAAGCCGTTTCAATCCTCCCCGGTCGGACTTAATTTCCTCTCGAAAATCACTCATTTTGATCCTCCTCCTGCTTGAAAGCATGCATTTACCCTCTTATTATACCTTGTGCAGGCAAAAATACAATCAACAAGAACCGGCGCTCCCCCAAAAATGGGGTAGAAAACTGCCTAAAATCACCCTGTTCCCGGAATCAAATCGGGATCCCATCCAGCGTAAATCTTCCTTCAGGAGATCATTCCAATGGTCAGGAAACGGAAAGTTGCGGGTTTGAGCACCTTTTCTAAAAACTGGAAACCATGATCTGCTTGCGAACCTTCGAAGACGGTTTATAATGCATACAGACAACGGAAAGTAAATTCAGGTAGGTAAACGTATAAACGTATAGGAGTACATATGGTTTCTAACATGCAAAATCAACTCATAAAGCTTTTTGAGGGAGGCGTAACCCTTGAAGAGGATCAGGTCACGATCAAAGATCCCCAAAAAGTCCGACAGCATATTGAAAAACTAGTCAGAGAAGCGGTCTTGACGGAAGACGAAGAACGGCGATACCTGGCCCGATTTCTAATCAGGAAAATTGCCCATGCGATGGATATCATCCCCTCCTCCATTCATGACTTATACGTTGCGCGAGGTCGAGGGGATGTTCCCAACACATTCACTACCCCCGCGATTAACTTGAGGGCCCTGTCATTTTTCGCGGCCCGGATCATCTTCCACATCGCCCAAGAAATCGAAGCCGGCGCATTCATTTTTGAAATCGCCCGTTCTGAGACCGGATACACGGACCAACGGCCCTCAGAATACGCCTCCAATGTGCTCGGCGCAGCCATCGCTGAAGGGTATACGGGACCCGTGTTCATTCAGGGGGACCATTACCAGGTTTCTCCTTCTCGTTTCGAGGGGGATCCTGAAGGCGAATTGGATGTCGTCCGGGATTTGACCACAGAAGCGCTCCACGCTGGATTCTTTAATATCGATGTGGATGCTTCCACGCTTGTCGATTTGAGCAAAGACACCGTCCCCCAGCAACAAGTGGAAAACATCGACATCACAGCCCAGTTGACGAATTTCATCCGGGAGCGAGAACCCGAAGGTGTCACTGTATCCATCGGGGGTGAGATCGGTGAAGTCGGCGGTCACAATTCCACAGAAGAAGAACTGCGCGCGTTTTTAGATGGATTCAACGCTGTCATAGCTCAAGAATATCCGGGTACAACGGGCTTAAGCAAGATCAGCATTCAAACCGGAACATCCCACGGCGGGGTTGTCCTCCCCGACGGCAGCATCAAAGACGTTTCCGTCGACTTTGAAACCTTGCAGCACCTCAGCCAGATTGCCAGGGATGATTATGGACTTGGTGGAGCTGTACAGCACGGCGCTTCAACCCTCCCGGAGAGCGCGTTCAATAAATTTGTGGAATCAGAAGCCTTGGAAGTCCATCTGGCGACAAATTTCCAGAACATCATGTTCGATCATCTTCCCGATAATCTGGTTGATGAGATCTACAGCCACTTAGACGAACATTTCACGGACCGCAAAAAACCGGACCAGACGGACGAACAGTTTTATTACAACAACAGGAAACGGGCTTTGGGCGTTTACAAGAATGAGATCTGGGGGTTACCCAAAGAGAATATAGATGAAATCTGTTCCGCCTGGGAAACCCAATTCCGGAACCTGTTCGAGCGCCTCAGCATCGCGGGGACCAGAAAATACGTTGAAGAACAAGTCGCAGCAGTCAAAGTCCAGCCGAAACTGGAAGGATATCTGCTGGGTGGTTTGACACCAGAGGACACCTCAGATCTGGCAGATTAACATGTCTGTCCTGGACCAGAAACCTGACGAAAACCGGTATACGATCATTCCCCGCACGCTGATATTCATCACGCGCGGGGAATATGTTTTGCTGCTCAGGGGAGACCCTGAGAAAAAAAACTGGTCAGAACAATACAACGGTGTGGGGGGACATATTGAGCCTGGCGAGGACGTTTTGAGCGCAGCCCAGCGGGAATTAAAGGAAGAGACTGGATTGGATGATCAAAGTTTAAAACTGGTGGGCACGGTGACGATCGATACAGGCCAGGAAACCGGGATCGGGCTTTTCGTCTTCCAAGGCGAATACCAGGGGGGAAACCTGTTCCCCTCAGAGGAAGGCACCGCTGTCTGGATTCCTGTGGATCAGATCTCAGAATTCCCCCTCGTAGAGGACTTGCCCACCTTGATCCCCAGGGTCATGGAAAGAGAGCAAGGGGATCCTCCATTTTCAGCGCATTATGATGCTGATGAGCAGGGTCATCTCCTGATCAGCTTCGCAGGCTGACCTCATAATCGCCCCCAAGCAGATCATTCTCATCCTTCTTCCCTTTCATCAAACGTAGGCACAAATAATAATAAAGCCGTGCTCCCATACTCACGCCGATCAAAAAGCTTCAGGTTCTCCAGGGAAAGCGGTTCCATTTCTACAGGGTCTATTTGCACGAATATCCAGGCATCATAATATAACCAGTCGGTATTGCGGTCCAGAATTTCCAAAGATTTGACCCACAGGCGTTCATATTGTGGAGGTGCGATATAAAGGAAATCAAATCGTCGATCAGCTTCCCTTCCCAACACCTGAAATACATTCCCATGCCAAACTTGAGCCCCTTCCTCCAGCTCCGTGTGGGCCAGGTTTTCGTGAATGGTTTTCACAGCGGCGGGATGAATGTCCACAAACCGGACAAAACGCGCCCCCCTGCTCAAAGCTTCGATGCCCACACTACCTGTTCCCGCAAACAAATCCAACCAGGAAGAATCATAAACATATGGGGTGGCGATATCAAAAACTGCTTTTTTGACCTTGGCCATCACCGGGCGCGTGATATTTCCCGGTACGGACTTCAAACTAAAACCCCCTGCCTTTCCACCAATCACATTTAATTCACCCATGGGCATTCTCTCCGCTCATTCTCCATCCCCGGAACTGGTAATCATTCCATCCAGAGTGTCCAAGACTAATTCCGTTTCGCTGTTCTGATCATGGAGATAATCCTCAATAAAGGGGGATTGCCGGAGGCGCAGGGCCATGGGAGCCACCGTGCGGACGTCTTCCAGGGTGACTTCTTTCCGGGAATCCGCGATCGCGTGAGCCCGGGCAGATTCAAAGAGGGTGATTTCCGCCCGCAGGGAGTCGATTTCTAAGGCTTCAATCAGCTCCAATCCTGTTTGTGCGGCTTGATCAGGAAGTTCCACTTCATTGAGGTCATCCCGACAGGCCTGGATCTCATCCCGCAGCAAGCGAGTTTCTTCCCAGTACCGCCCCCAAAACGCCCTCTTATTCTCCTGATAAGCGCGGGAGCGTTGATAAGCGTTTAACCGATCCTCTTTCTTCGTCAAGCCCTCCACAATAACACGCAGCCCAAAGCGGTCCATAATCTGGGGGCGTAAACGCCCTTCCTCAGGATTCATGGAGCCAATCAACGTGAAATCAGACCGATACGTAGCGGACATGGCGCCTCGGCGTACCGTGTATTGGCCTTGCGCAGCGGCGTCCAGAATGGCATCCACCACCTGGTCCGTGAGCATATTGACCTCGTCTACATATAACAAATTTCGATCTGCCCTGGACAAAATCCCCCTTTTCAAACGCATCCGATCATGTACTTCCGCCCTGGGATCCAGCCCCCCAACAACATCTTCCATTGTGGAATTTAACGGTAACTCCACAAGGCGAACCTTTTCCAGGCGTGAAAGCGGCTCTCCGTGTCCAAATTTTTCCGCACAGTCCGGACAGACAGCGTCCATCCCCCCGGCCTCGACATCCTCTTCCAAGCAGCCGTAAAAACATAAACTCCGTTTGGTTTTCGGCAGGAGATCGATCAAGCTTCTAACCGCCGTTGTCTTCCCGGTCCCCCGCGGTCCGACCAGTAACACACCTCCCAAATTAGGGTTGATCAGGGAGAGCAGCAAGGCCAGCTTCATCTCCGTCTGGTCCACTAAGGCGAGAAACGGAAAGGGGATGTTCTCAGCGATACCCGCGTCCTCCAGTTCCGTCTCCGACACGGCTGACATGCCTGAAGCACGCCTTAAAAGTTCCTGGAGCGAGCCGACTTTCTTAATCAGCTCGGGTTCCTCAGTGGGGGAGAGATTTTTTTGTTCATTTTCCATAGCATGATCTCAGCTTTTCAGTTTGAATTCTTGTTAACTATTATAACCGTAAATGGCATTCAGCTTCCGATATCAATCACGCCAGAAATCTAAATATGAGAATTGTGAATCAAGCGCTGCGTGCCTGCAGCGATGTGTTTCAAGGACACCTTCCCTTATTCAAAAACCATGATTCCGGGGGCTGCGACCTTTCCAGGCGATTCCACCGCTAAAATTACCAGTAAACGACACCGTTTATCAGCACTCTGCAGCATAATCAAACATTTGCAAACCGCCAATCTCCCATAATACTTTTGATATCATCTACTTTAAGTCATACCCTTCCAGAAGGAGATCACCATGCTCGGAGCTATCGCAGGGGATATCATCGGTTCTGTCTATGAAGGCAGCCCAATCAAAACCACTGAGTTCCCTCTTTTTCAGGAGGGATCCCGCTTCACGGACGACACTGTTCTTACGCTGGCGGTAGCCTACGCCATCCTAGAAGACAAAAAATACGGCCAAACCTTGAAAGATTTCGGGCGCAAATATCCCCGTTCAGGCTACGGGGGGCACTTCTACCAATGGATTTTCGAAGAAAAAGTCAAACCTTACAAAAGCTGGGGGAATGGGTCAGCGATGCGGGTCAGCCCGGTGGGGTTCGCGTTTGATGATCAAGAGAGCGTGCTCCGGGAAGCGGAAAAAACGGCGGAAGTCTCCCACAATCACCCGGAAGGGATCAAGGGAGCGCAGGCGGTTGCCCTGGCTGTTTTTCTAGCCAGAATAGGGGAAGAAAAAGAGGTCATCCGGAAAGAGATCAGCGGTCGATTCGGGTATGATCTGGACCGTACCGTGATGAGGATCCGACCTACCTACACCTTCGACGTCTCCTGCCAGGGATCCGTCCCGGAGGCGCTGGTGACCTTTCTGGATTCTGAAGATTACGAGGACGCGGTCCGATTGGCTGTGTCTTTAGGGGGAGACAGCGACACACTGGCCTGCATCGCCGGCGGAATTGCCCAAGCCTATTATGGAGAGATCCCAGATTCAATCGTCCGAAATACCCGAGAACGCCTTACGCCCCATCTGTGCCAGGTGCTGGACCGATTTGAGGGGGGTATACCCGTAAAGGTCTCCAGCTGACGGGGATGTAAGCTGGATCAAAAGCAAAAAAGACTCCCCAGGTTTCGAAAAACCTGGGAAGTCAATATAGCTTCAAAGCGGACTCATCCCTTCATTCTATGTCGTTATATGTCCAATACCGGTTAACAAAGAAATTCCAAAACATGACCACCACAACTGCCACACCCAGCGCAAAAGTGTACCCCAATCGATCCGCGTTGATCAAGCCAACGGGTAGGAACTCCAGACGGTCAAAGAGATCCCGCAGGGGTGATTCAAGTAAAACGAAAATAGGGGTCCGAATGACCAAACCGATGATGTTGACGAAAAAAAATGTCACGAGTTGATTATATACAGACTTGGATCGGGAGTCAGGATACGTCCAGAATCGATTCCAAATGAAATTACTTGTAATAGCCGCTGTGAAAGAAAAGACGCTGGCCCACACTGCCTTCACCCCTACAACGCTCTCCAAGACATGAAAACTGCCAAAATCCACAACCGCGCCAATGGCTCCCACCACGCTGAACCGCAAAAACCGGGTTCTCTCTTTCTGATCCCTGAGGATGCTGGTTATTGTCATACCTTTCCTATATGTTTTCTTTAAAATAAGGGAGGGTCTTTTTCAATCCCGTTTCGAGGTCAATCACAGGTTCCCAATCCAACACTTCCCGGGCCCGGCTGATATCCGGCCGCCTTTGCTCCGGATCACCCTCTCCTCTTTTCTCAGGATACCGGGTCACACCCTCCGGATTATCCAGGATACGATTGATCGTTTCCGCCAACCCTAAAATGCTGATTTCGTCCGGGTTACCGATGTTTACGGGTCGGGATTCATCCGACAGCAATAAGCGATAAATTCCTTCGATCAGATCATCCACGTAGCAAAAACTGCGTGTCTGTGTCCCCTGGCCGTACACCGTGAGCGGTTCTTTTGATAAGGCCTGCTTGATGAAATTCGGCACCACCCTCCCATCATCCAGCCTCATCCGGGGCCCGTAGGTGTTAAAAATCCGCACGATGCGCGTGTCTATCCCATGATAGCGGTGGTAAGCAAGGGTCAGCGCTTCAGCAAACCGCTTCGCTTCATCGTATACGGATCTCTCGCCAATAGGGTTCACATGGCCCCAATACTCTTCGTCCTGGGGATGAACCTTGGGATCTCCATAGATTTCACTGGTAGAAGCTAACATGAATCTGGCATCAAAAGCTCTGGCCACACCTAATCCGTTGTGCGTGCCCAAGGCGCCTGCTTTCATGGTCTGAATGGGTAAGTTGACGTACCCATAGGGTGAATTAGGATTGGGGCTGGCAGGAGAGGCGAAATGAAGCACCGCGTCTAAGGTGTCCCCGGGCACAAAGATATACTGGGAGACATCATGACGGATGAATGAAAAGCGCTCCTGCCCCGCTAAATGAGCAAGGTTCTCCTGTCTGCCGGTGATGAAGTTATCCATCCCGATCACATGATGACCTTCCGCAATTAACCGATCACATAAATGGGACCCTAAAAATCCAGCAGCACCTGTGACAAGAATTCTCATTAACCACCTCTTTTAAGCTAAAAGCAGCAAAATTTGACAAGGAACTTCAAAGGGATCTCAACATTACCAATCCACACGTTGTACGCGGCCATCCCCTGTAGCCGGCCAAAACTGACCCGTTTCCGTGTTCACCACCCAGATATTTCCCTGGTAAAGCAAAGCCAACAGGTAATGATTCTCTCCCTGCATCTTTTCTGGCGCCCATACTCCCCATCCCCGCTTGGGTTCCAGTCCTGGATCTTCCAGAGCTGGGAAAAGGACCTCTTTATTCGAACCATCTCGATCCATCAACATCACCCGGTAATTACTGGTCTCACTTTGGCGGGGAAAGATCGATTGCAGGTAAGCAACCCGAAAAGACTCCTCACTGATCGGATTTTCCTTCAACGGAGATGGTATTGGATAGGCGAACATACCTGCCTCTTGGGCCAACGTGACCGCCTCTCCTCCATTCAAGGGAACAGCAATCAGGTTGAATATCGGGGACTCTTCTTCGATGCCTCCACTCTCCAAGGGAGCATGATCCACAGTATACAAGACCCGGCCCTTCCTTCCTATACCGAATCCCGGCATCCAGGCCCAATCCCCCCGGGTTTTATAGGGCAGGATTTCCAGGAGCGTTTTCTTCTCCCCCGATGATCGGTTGATCAGGCCTAATTTGTCAGGACTTGAGAAGATAACACTCTCCCCCTCTAACCAATATGCAAAGTCAGTGCCCCACCAACCATACACGCTGATGATCGTTTCCACCAGTGTCTCATTCTCTGTGAAACCATTTAAATCAAAACTTGTGACAATCAAGTCGTTGTTAGCCTGCCACCCCGGTGAAGATATCCGCGGTTCCACTGTTGAATAGATGACTTCTCTTGGCGACCCGGGGACCCAGGCGGCGTAATGTATGATATTTTGCGCCTTTAAATCGACAAGCTGAGCGTCCTGATCAACGATATTCGCTGCCCAGAGGGAATTTATCACATCTTCGTCCTCTTCCTGCCGGGTGAAGAGGAGCCACTCCCCGTCCTCAGATAATGCAAAAATCCGCCCATCCAGATCGCCTGTGGCAACCACCAGCCTGCGGTTTGAGGTGGTCTTTTCCATCATCCAGGCATTTCCGTCAGAAAGATAGACCAGCTTTCCAGGTATATTCAAGGCAGAAACCGAGGATTGGACCCCAACAAGCACGATTTCATTTACGGGTTCCTCCACGACGACGCTGTTCACCTCCTCGTAGGAAACCTCCTCGCCATTTTCGAAGACCCGGACATGCGTCACCTTTCGCAGGCCATTTTTCCCCGCCTGCAGCAACTGCTCCTCCCCTTCCGGCAAGCTTTCACTTGGTTGGCGCACGATTTCATAAGGAATCACTTCTTCTTCAGTCTCGTATTCCTCATCCACCCGGATCACTCGCAGCGTGCTGTCTTCTTCCAGCACCGTTGAAGGGGAAGGCTGAACACGATCTTTCCCTTCCAGGACCAGTCCAGCCTCCTCAAGAGCCTCACTCACGGTGCCACCAGCAGGCACTCTCAGAGACTGGCTTTCCTGACCGATCATGATCTCGACATTGATCTCCTGATTGGGAGAAGAAACCGAAGCAGGTGTACAACCGGCACCCGAGATGGCGAGAACGAAAATAAGTATGATGTATTTGGAATAATGGTATAATCTCATCCTAGCGAAAACCCAGCCGTTTTTCCCTGAAAGAGAGAAACGGATCACGTTTAAAAAACCGTCTGATCTAAAATTATAGCATGACAGACCAAAATTCACCTCCCACAGAAAATCATAAACTCAACCTGACTGCGAAAGTGGAAGCTTTATTGTTTGTTTCCCCTGACCCCATCACCCCCTATCAGTTGGGATCCATTCTTGACACCACAACCCGCAGAATCAAACATTGTCTAGACGAGTTAAGCGCCAAATACGAGGGTCGGGGGATTCGCTTACAAAAGCACAATGGAGCCGTTCAACTCACCACTGCGCCGGAAGCGGCCGAGCTCATCGAACATTTCCTCGAGATCGAAACAACCTACTCGCTCAGCCAGGCAGCGCTGGAAACCCTTTCCATCATCGCCTATCAGCAGCCGGTAACCCGGCCCCAAATCGACTCCATCCGCGGTGTCAACAGTGACAGCGTCCTGCGCACACTCTTAGGTGAAGGCCTGATCGAGGAGATCGGCCGCGCAGAAGGGCCTGGAAGACCGATCCTGTACAGCGCTACCACAGAGTTCCTGAAATATTTTGGGTTATCATCTTTTGACGAACTCCCTCCCCTTGACCTAGAAGGCCTTGAAGGAGGAGAATTAACGGATCCCAAAGTACTCAAAGACTAAAATCCCAAGTTGATCTCCGGTAGATGAAGACGTTATCCTAGCTATTTACTATGGAAAAACGACTACAAAAAATTTTAGCCCGGTCAGGATACGGATCGCGACGCACCTGTGAGGATTTGATTGAGGACGGGCGGGTTAAGGTCAATGATCAGATTCCAACCCTGGGCAGCAAGGCAGATCGGGAAAAGGACGAGATCACGGTGGACGGAAACCCCATTCCCAAACCTGAACCTTTCAAGTATATCGCCCTTCACAAACCTCCAGGAGTGCTTTCCACGGTCAAAACCAGGGATACCCGACCCACTGTGCGGGAGATGGTTCAGGTTCCGGGCAGATTATATCCTGTAGGGCGCCTGGACGTGGACAGTGAAGGCTTAATTTTGATGACCAACGATGGAAAATTAACCCATCGTCTCACGCATCCGCGATTTGAGCACGAAAAGGAATACCGGGTCCTGGTTGCCAAGCGACCCTCGCCAGATGTCATTTCCGCGTGGCGAAACGGCCTCCGCCTGGAAAACGGCGAGCTGACTTTACCCGCTGAGGTTCACGTTGAATCCAGGACAGCAGAAGGAACGTGGCTGCAAGTTACGCTCCGAGAAGGAAAAAAAAGGCAAATCCGTCGCATGGGAAATCAAACCGACTTACCGGTGAAACGCATCATCCGCACGCGGATCGCCAGCCTAAAACTAAACGATCTTAAACCGGGTGAATGGCGTCACCTGACGGAAAAAGAAATTAAGTCATTAAAAGATTAAATAAAGACAGGGAGTTTTGACCATGAAACATGAAAAGACCCAGGAAACCACCCACTGGCTTGACAAACCCGTCCTTTCCAATCTAACAGTTTCGTGGGAAAGCCTGATCTTTGGTCTTATTTTAGTCGCGGCTGTCCTCTCCCGATTTTATAATGTCGGCGCCCGCGTCATCAGCCATGATGAAACTTCACATGTCTATTACGCCTGGCGTTTATTCAAGGGTTTTGGTTATTCCCATGATCCAATCACCCACGGTCCATTACAATTTCATCTCCTGGCCCTGACCTATTTCATCTTTGGGGCAAGCGATTTTAGTGCGCGCATCCCAACCATCCTCGCTGGCATAGCGACCATCGCATTCCTGTGGAAATACCGCCGTTATCTGGGGCGGTGGGGCACGCTGGGTGCTTCCCTGATGATGCTCATTTCCCCCTTTATGCTTTACTACAGCCGGTACGTCAGGAATGAGGCCTATGTCGCCCTCTTTGGCGTGGTCACCCTGTGGTCCATTCTCCGCTACTTGGAAACCAGGTCTCCTCGATTTCTGTATTGGTTAACCGCAGCGACCATGCTTCATTTCACAGCGAAAGAAACGGCCTTCATTTACACCGCCCAAGCCATGATCCTCTTAGGGCTCATCTTTATTTCCCGGATTTCAAACAGAAAATGGGTCCTACCCCAGCTGCGGAATGCGTTCCTTATCCTATTAATCATTGCTGCTATATTCATGGCTACAGCTTTTGTCATCCAAACGGTAACGCCGCCTTTGCCAGAAACTGAAGGATCCACACAAACCCTGCCTTTTGGAACCTTGCTTTCCCTGGGGCTGGGTGTCCTCATCCTGACCGCTGCCTTAGTGATCGCCATCCGCGGCTACACCTGGGAAAAAATAAAAGGTCTTCCTTCCTTCAGTGCGATGCTGCTCCTGGGAACCCTGGTCCTGCCCCAATTGGCGCCCTTTCCAGTCCGTATGCTGGATTGGAACCCTCTCGATTACGGCCAATTGGGCATGATCCGAACGGGTGGATTCATCATCCTCTTAACCCTGATATCAGCAGCCTTTGGTCTGAGCTGGAATCCGCGGGTGTGGTTAATCTGCATGGGGATATTCTACATTCCCTTCAGCGTGCTGTACACCACCGTGTTTACCAATGGGTCGGGGTTCTTTACCGGCCTGGTAGGATCGCTGGGTTATTGGCTTGAACAACAAGGGGTAGAACGCGGCAGCCAACCCTGGTATTACTATTGGTTGATCCAAATTCCCATTTATGAGTACCTGCCTGCCCTCGGGGCCATCGCGGCCATGATCGGGACAGGGATCCAGCGGTTGAAGTCCCATTTTATGGAGGGGAAGATAAAGGAAACCCAAAAAGAGGATAAAGAACTTGAAGAGGAAGCGGAAGGGGCCCAACAACCCCCAGTCTTCGCCGTACTCAGCTTTTGGGTCCTAACCAGCTTAATCGCTTACCCCATCGCTGGAGAGAAAATGCCCTGGCTCACTGTGCACATCACCTGGCCTATGATTCTCCTTGCCGGGTGGGGGTTCCAAAAGTTAGTTTCCCAATTTGACGTCCCGTCATTCAAAGAAAACCAGGGTGGCATAGTAGCTGTACTTTGTCTGATCTTCCTGATCAGCTTCAGCGGGGTGGTAGGGACATTGGCCTCCAACGATCTACCTTTTCAGGGCCAAGAACTATACCAACTAAGACAAACCGGAACCTTTTTCACAAAATTGATCTTCGCGGTGGGAAGCGGGGTCGGGATATATCTTTTGCTCAGAACCTGGAAAGCGAAACAGTTTTTGATCACCCTGGGGCTCACCGCCCTTCTCATCCTGACACTCTTAACTACCCACACATCCGTACAGGCTTCCTACATAAACTATGACAGCCCGGAAGAATATTTAGTCTACGCGCACAGCGCCCGGGGTGTGAAAATTGCCCTCAACCAGATCGAAGAGATATCCCACCGGATCAGCGATGGTTTGGCGGTCCAGGTCTCCTTTGACAATGAGACGACATATCCCTACTGGTGGTACCTCAGGGATTACACAAATCAGGATTATTACGGTGAAAATCCTACCCGCAAGCAGCGAGAGTCCCCCGTGATTCTGGTCGGGAACGATAACTACGGCAAAATTGAGCCTGTGGTAGGCAGAGCGTATTACAAATTCGAATACAAGCGCATCGTCTGGCCCAACCAGGATTATTACAATCTCACCTGGGAACGGATAAAAAACGCCCTTTCAAACCCTGCCATGCGTGAGGCCATCTTCCAGATTTGGCTCAATCGCGATTACACGAAATATGCGCAGGTCAAAGATAAAGAGATGAGTCTGGCAAATTGGAGCCCCGCGGACGAAATGCGCTTATACGTCCGCAAAGACATCGCTGCGAAAGTCTGGAATCTTGGTGTGCCCGGCCAGGACATCAGCGAGCTAACCGCTGATCCTTATGAAGGAAAGGAAAAAACGCTGACCGCGGAGCGTACTGTAGAACAGTTATCCCTCAGTGGCCCCCGGAATGTAGCAGCTGCGGGGGACGGATCCATCTACATCGCTGATACGGGGAACAACAGGGTGATCCACCTCTCGCCAGAGGGAGATGTCCTCCATACCTGGGGTGTCTCCAGCGGCTCCGAGGCCGAATCCAGCGGGACGATCCGTTTCAATGAGCCCTGGGGAATCGCAGTTGGACCCGAAGGATCTGTGTACGTGGCCGATACATGGAATCACCGCATCCAAAAATTCACAGCCGAGGGTGATTTCCTGCTCAGTTGGGGCCAGTTTGGCCAACAGGAGACATCGGACACATTTTGGGGCCCCCGAGATGTGGCAGTGGACACAGACGGCCATGTGTATGTCAGCGATACCGGGAACAAACGCATTGCCATCTTTGACTCAAACGGAGAGTTCCTGCAGGAATTCGGCGGGCCGGGTTTAGGGGAAGGCCAATTGGATGAACCAGTTGGTCTGGCTCTGGATGAAAATGGCAACCTGTATGTGGCAGACACGTGGAACCAGCGCGTACAGGTCTTTGAGGAAGACGGGAATGGGATTGCCAGCGTATACAAAAGGGAATGGGAGATCGACGGGTGGTATGGACAGTCTCTGGATAACAAACCCTATCTCACGGTTGCGGGGGATCTCGTTTTCATCAGCGACCCTGAGGCATCCCGGATTCTGGCCTTGTCCACCGAGGGTGAATTCCTTTATTACTGGGGTACGTTCGGGGCGGGGAAAAGTCAATTTAACCTGCCCACGGGGTTGGCTGCTGACTCCGAAGGGGGATTATGGGTGAGTGACACTAAAAACAACCGGCTTATGTATTTCCTTCCCCCGGAGGAGTAAAAGGCGCCACGAACTGGGCGATAACCGCAAACCCCCATCTCAAAACGGGTGGGGGTTTCTGCTTGCCTGCCAACCTTTAACCTTCCCTTTGAGCGTCTGCCAAGCCTGATGAAATCCCGGAGCCAGAAAATGTCCCCAAAACGCCCCATGGTATAATTCATGCGCAAAATTTTTAGAATCCATTTCCACTTTTTGTGCGGGAGAAGATGGTTTTATGAAACTTCACGAATACATTTCAAAACGAATATTCGCGGATTACGGCATCCCTATCCCGGAGGGAAAAGTCGCAAAAAGCCCGCATGAAGCAAAGCAGATCGCGGAAGAAATCGGCGGACAGAGCATCGTCAAGTCGCAGGTATTGGTGGGGGGAAGAGGAAAGGCAGGAGGGATCCGACTGGCGGAGACACCTGCTGAGGCTCAAAAATTTGCTCAAGAAATCTTGGGCATGGAGATCAAAGGACTGCCGGTGAGAAAAGTTTTAGTTGACAGGGCAGTCCAGATCCAGGACGAACTTTATCTGGGGGTGACGAATGACCGCGCAGCACGAAAACCCGTCATGATGGCTTCCGCAGAGGGCGGGGTCAATATTGAAGAGGTCGCGGAAAGAAGTCCAGAGAAGATCATCCAATGCCATATTGATCCTGTGATGGGGATCCAGAATTACCAGGCCCGCGATTTAGCGGCCGGGATCGATCTCTCCCGTGAATTATGGCGGAGTTTTGGAAAGATCACGCACGGGCTGTGGGAAGCGTATGTGGAGAACGATGCCACACTGGCAGAAATCAATCCTCTGGTGGTCACAGCGGACCAAAAACTGCTCGCTGTGGATGGGAAAATGGTCATTGACGACAACGCGCTTTTCCGCCACCCTGACCTTGAAGAACTGCGAGATTTAGACCTCGAAGCGGACTCGGAGATCGAAGCCAGGAAGCACGGCCTGTCTTACATCAAACTGGATGGGGACATAGGCTGTATGGTCAACGGAGCCGGTTTAGCGATGACCACCATGGATATCATCAAGTTGTTCGGGGGAGAACCCGCCAATTTCCTGGATATCGGAGGTGGAGCCAGCGCCGAGAAAGTAACTGCTGCTTTAAATATTATCCTGACCGATCAAAACGTGAAAGCCGTCTTATTTAACATTTTCGGCGGCATCACACGCTGTGATCTGGTCGCCCAAGGCATCCTCGATGCCCTACAGGAAGTAGACACGGATGTCCCCATGATCGTCCGCCTGGTGGGGACCAACGCTCGTGAGGGTCGGGAATTGCTCAAAAAAGCGGAGATGAAAACTGCAGACACACTCGCGGAAGCAGCTAAAATGGCCGTTGCCGCAGCAAAAGGATAAACAGCAATCATCACCTGTTAAGTGGAGAACAAGGATGAGTATTCTAGTTGATAAAGACACCCGCTTATTAGTCCAAGGAATCACCGGCCATGAAGGCCTTTTCCACACGGAAAAAATGGTCAGTTATGGGACAAACGTCGTCTCCGGCGTGACACCCGGGAAAGGGGGAGAGTGGGTGCTGAATGGGAAAATACCCGTTTTTGATTCCGTGAAAATCGCCAGGAAAGCCACAGGGGCGAACACATCTGTGATCTTCGTTCCGGCACGTTTTGCTGAGGATGCCATCCTGGAAGCCGCGGATGCAGGCATCGAAACCATTGTATGTATTACGGAAGGTGTTCCTGTCCAGGATATGATGCGCGTCCGCTATTATCTGGATCAGCGAAATGTCCGTCTCGTGGGCCCCAATTGCCCCGGCGTACTCACACCGGGAGAAGCGAAAGTTGGTATCATCCCCGGTCATATCGCTGAAGCTGGACATATAGGTGTCGTATCGCGATCAGGGACGCTTACCTACGAAGTGCTCTATGCCTTGATGAACCAGAACATCGGGGTCAGCACATGTGTGGGCATCGGAGGAGATCCAATCAACGGGACCAACTTCATTGACACCCTGCGGATGTTCGAAGAAGACCCACAGACGAACAAAATCGTCCTGATTGGAGAGATCGGGGGCACAGATGAAGAGGAAGCAGCCAAATACATCTCAACGCACATCACCAAACCTGTGGCAGCCTTTGTCGCCGGACGGACCGCTCCCCCCGGAAAACGAATGGGACATGCAGGAGCCATCGTCCAAGGGGGAACGGGTTTGGCTGAAGACAAAATCAAAGCCCTAAAAAACGCCCATGTCAGAGTGGCCCAACACCCAGAAGAAATCCCTTCCCGACTCACAATCTGAAAATAAAAAAGTCTGCCCTCATGAGGCAGACTTTTTAAGCTTTAGATAAGTGGTCAGGCTAATTACATTTTCTCGTCAATAAATTCGACGGCTTCACCCACAGTGGTGATCTTCTGCGCGTCTTCATCAGAGATCTCACCACCGAATTCGTCCTCAAACTCCATTATCAACTCCACTAAATCTAGGGAATCTGCTTCCAAATCCTCCCGGAAACGGGCCTCTGGGGTGACCCGGGAGGGGTCAATGGCTAAAAGGTCAACAATAATTTTCTGAACTTTTTCAAATGCCTCAGACATAATATATTCTCCTTCGATTAAAATGTAGGAAAGGTACAAGTTCTCTAAAATCATATCATACTTTGGGATATTGCAAGGGTTGAGCGTTGAGCTCATTGTAATCCCAGCCAAGCAGAAGTCAAGTATTATCAGCCTTCG
>JAGXKM010000041.1 GCA_018335275.1 Anaerolineales bacterium
CGGGTTCGAATCCCGTCACCCGCTCTTTCTTATTTGTGTTGAAAAAATTGAATCGGGCCCGTAGCTCAGCGGTCAGAGCGAGCGGCTCATAACCGCCAGGTCGCAGGTTCGAATCCTGCCGGGCCCACTGTCGCAGCACTCCGTGTTGCTTACCAGAGAATGGAAAAATGCCATTCTCTTTTTTGTTTTAATTCTTTTCCCTTGTAATTTCGTTCCGGTCCGGGTTAGGGTTATTGGCAGGTTTTGTCTGGAGATCGATCCCATATGTCTGCGCGTGAGCCTGACCCTTTTACTTTCCGTCAGCGTAGAAGGTCACCCCCAGGGTACCCGGTCCAACGTGCGCGCCGATCACGGGGCTGAGTTCATATTGGTGCAGTTCTTTGCAGGATACGCAGCCGTTGAGCTGGGCCGTGAGTTCTTGCAGGGCGTCTTCTGCATGTGCATGAACTACACCGGCGTAAATGGGGTGCCCGTCTGCATGTTCTTCGACGAGCTCCAGCAGGCGCTGTATGGCTTTGCGTTTGGTGCGAATGCGTTCCAGGGCGTCGATTGTACCTTCTTCCGTGAAAGTCAGGATGGGTTTAATCCGCAGAGCGGACCCGAGGTAACGGCTGGCGCCGCCAATCCGTCCCCCTTTGTGCAGATATTCCAGGGTGTCGACCACGAAGTAGACCCGGACGCGTTCGGACACGCTTCGCGCGACCCGGGCTGCCTCGCTGAGGTCAGCTCCGGATTCAATGGCCCGGGAGGCAGCCAATACCACCAGGGCCAACCCTCCTGAAGTTATCCGGCTGTCGATCACCTCAACCGGCACCTGGTCAAATTCCTCCGCTGCAGCTTGCGCGGAACTCACCGTGCCGCTGATCCCAGAAGAGATCAGAGGGACCAGTATGCCCTCGTATTTATCAGCCAAATCCGTGTAGATGTCCAAGAATTCAGACATAGCAGGTTGGGAGGTGGTAGGGATGGGAGCCCCATTACCCAGCTGTGTATAAAAATCTCGTGGTTTGATTTCCACTCCATCCAGATACGATTTCCCTTTCCAGTGCAGCTTGAGAGGTAAGACGTGGATGTTGTATTTTTGAACCGCCTCAGGCGTGAGATAGGCAGTGCTGTCCGTGACGATCGCTATCTTGTTCATGATTTCCTCCGTTCGAAAAAAACGAAAAAATAAAATAAAAAAACATTACCTCAGGCATCGTGAGGGTCTTTTTCTGCGAAAACGATGTGAGAAGCCTGGCGTGTGAATTCGCGCAGCAAACGCTGTTTCTCCTGTCCAAGGTGTTCCAGCAGTGTTTGGTATTTACCGCTTTGTTCTGAGATGAAACTTGCTACCTGGCGGTTAACGCGATCCATCAAGCTCAATGAGATCCCGATGCCAGGCAGAGCGCTTAGGTCAATTTCTCCGGGCAGTCCCAGGCTGTGCAGCCCTTTCAATGGCTGGCTTGTTTCAGCTTTCTCTTTCAGGGATCCCAGGGCAAGGATGATGGCTGTGCTCATTTCAGTGAGATATACAAATGGTGACTTGGCTTGCGAAAGCCGTCCTACGAGGTCCTGGAGGTACGTCTCATATCCTTTGGGTCTGACTTTTTGCAATTGATTTAGAATGTGATTGGCGACCTCTTCCCAGGCTTCCATTTCTGGGGCTTCCCCGCTCAAGTGAGGATGGAGGACCTGTGCTTTTTGGGTAGGAAGGAAATGGACTGTGGAGCGGCCCGGCCCCCGGTCACCTTCCGGTAGACGGTATTCCGAGCGAACGTATCCCCGATCCTCCAGAAGCCGAAGCATTTCATACACAGTGACTTTGCCCAAACCTAATTGATCCGCCAGGTCCGTGTAATGCAGAGCTTTATTGTTCTGGTAGTACTGCTCCAGGAACTGGGATAAAAATTCATTTTGCCGTCTTGTTAATTCAGCCATAATGTCCCTTATCCGAAAAATCCGAAAAAATTATAACATATGTTGGGTCGAAAAGGCAACCAGAGCTGAGGGATGGAATGTTTTTTTGTAGAGATTATTTCGATGTCTGTTCTTGAGTGCTGGGTGAAACTAGCCTTACTGGAGAACAGGGATCAAAGATTACGCAGTATGGACCACAATGTATGGGGGCGGAATGAACGCTGCACGACATCACGGTAAGGGGCATGTGCGGATACAGCTTCAAAGAGGGCGGTGCGGAGTTGCTGGTTCTCTTCAGCTGCCCTTAAAACCGGATCCAGGAGGTGAAAGCGAGCCAAGGCGATGGTTAGAAGGCGGATGGCCCGACCGTACGGTAAATCGCGGATGATATCCTGATTTGCAGTCCGGTAATGATTATGAAAGGCCTTTTTTGTGGTTCCCACGGTGAGGATAGTCTCCGCCGCCCGTATGCCGCTTTGCACTGCGGAAGTGATCCCTTTGCCTTTAAAGGCCCGGACCAGACCCGCCGCATCTCCTACGGTAAGATAACGATCACCGTAATAACCCTTAGCAAGGGAGGTGGGAAAACGGCCTTTGAAGAAATGAAAGTCGTTTCGGTGATTTGTGCTCAGTGGCTTCTGGAGGGAAAGCACCTTTTTTACCATGGGAAGGGTGAGGAAATACTTCATCAGATTAGTATCCACATTTCCTCCGGCTATGTTGATGGCCAGGTAATTTTCTTTAGGTGTGATGCCCCCGAATTCGATTCCGGGATGGCAGGGAAGAAAGGCATGAATGCCCATGGCGAAATCCCCCATCTCCTCAGGTTGCGGATGGACTTTTGTGACGATGGATCCAAGAGCTTGGGGTGGTTGGTAACTGGTATGCCGGGTGAACATGGAGGCGCTGCCCTCATCGAGGCCAAAAGCGCCGACCACGACCTCCGCTTCTAAGGGGAGGTTTTCGGTGTAAATGACGACTCGATCCTGGTGGAACTCAAGGTCAACAGCCCGGGCATGAACGACGTTGATCCCGCGCTCCTGAACAGTTTTAAGCATATACGTGTCATACTGGATGCGCCTCAAAGCAAAGGAGGGGTTTTCCTCATCAGCGACGGTGATGTGTTCATTTTCAGTGTGGAGAATATAGCGCTTGATGGTCCGTTGGCAAAGATAATCTGGGAAGGGGACTCCCAGAGCTTCCTCAAGGAGCTGCGGGAGAGGTGGGGATAGGACTCCAATGCATTGGTTATAGTGCTGTTCGCCAGTAAATAGTTTACCTTCCACAATGGTGATCTTGATCTCCCGTTCCATCTCCGCGGCTAGAGATTGTAGTGCCAGAGCGCAGGCAGTCCCTCCCGGTCCTCCGCCAATGATGACAATATGTCCTTTGAATTTTGGGCGCTTTACCCTGGACATGGAAATCAGAGCTCCTTATTGAGGAGGGAAAAACAGGTTCCGGAGGGCTTGTGGGTGCAAGCCCAGGTATAAAAGGTCCCGGTATGGTTCGTCCCCTGTGAACATTCCCCACACGATGCGGATATGAGCCTGGGTTTTGGCTGACTGCTCCTTTTCAGCCTGCAAAGCCTGGGTCCAAGCCTTAAGTAGAAGAGGTTTTTGAAGCATGAACTCCCAGAATGAAAACAACCATCTTCCAAAGCGGTTATCTCGGTGGATGTGCTGGCAGTAGGGTTCATACTGCTTTTTGAATGCTCGTTTTGAGATCCCGCTATTGAGGGCCACCTGAATGGCCTTTTTGGCTGTGTAAAAGGCAGAACCGATTCCGTCCTTATAGAGCCGGCTCACAGCTGCGTCACCGACAGCGACCCAGCGATCTCCGTAGTAACCGTGGGCTGGTCCAACGGCGATGCGTGGATTACAGCTGCAGAGGCTGCTGGATTGGCTGTATGCCAGCTCATCCCGCAGATCTTGAGCCTGGATGAATTCTTGAATGGAGACCCGGTTCGTATCTTTCCCAAGCAGAGAGATGTTCAGATAGTCATCTTTAGGAATGATAACCCCAAATTTTAACCCTGGAGGTTGATTGAAGTAAATGTTGACCCTCTCGGCGGGCCATGATGCAGGGCGAAGTATCTCATCTTGGGCCATGAGAGTTGTTTTTGGGGGTTGATAGCCAAAACGAGGTGAAAGGGGAGCATGGCTGTTGACACCGGTGGCAAGGATCAAAAAATCCACATCATGCTCTTCTTTAGTTGTTTGAATGATGGGCTTGCCTTGCCAGGTTATGTGCTCCACACGGTGAGGTATGTGATGAGCGCCTCGTAGGCAGGCTTGAGTTAAAAGGTATCCGTCTAAGCCTGCCAGAGGTTTTCCCTGCAGAAGTCGGGGACCTGCGCCTCGGTAAACGGAGGCGATCCTTCGAGAGGGATCAGGTTGGGCGATCTGAATCACCTCGTGGTCCAAATGGAGAGCATAACTGTGTAGTTCAGATTGGATGATCCTGGGTGGAAGCTCAAGGCCCAACTTCCCCAGTCCCCTCATCAATCTTGAGGAAAGTATGCCTGCGCAGTGGTTGCAGCTTTCAGGCCCTGGTTTGTCAAAGTCACGCGGTTCGAAAATGAGGATATGAGGAAAAATCCCCTTTTCTTGGGCGAGTTTCAAGAAGTGCAAAGCCGCGAAGCTTCCGCCTGGCCCCCCGCCAACGATTCCAACCTTTGGGTGGGAAATCTCTTGTAAATGCATCCGGCTACCTTGCAAATGGTATCGAAAGCGGAAAAACGAGTCGCTGTTATGTTTGGAATTGAGATGGCAGAAAGGGTGTACGTTGTCACCCTTCTGTTTAAATTGTAACATCACCTTGATACGGTTCGGATCATCAGCGTTGGAGAGGTTTCAAATTTCCCATGACTTGATTTAGACTTAACTGATTTGTAAAGGCAGGGAGAGGATCAAACAATACAATAGGATGTAGTATTGATTGATGAAGGAAATGAGATTTCTATGAAGGCTTTTGGACGAATTGCAGGTCCTATCAAGGGGAATATTGAGAAGAGAGGCTTTGCGGCAAAGAACACCGGAGCTGCCTCTGAGGTTCTCTCACTTAAGGAAGCGGTGAACCAGCGCATCTATGAGAATCTGAAAACAATCAGTTTTGCCCTGGCGGTGATGTTTGAGTTTTTTGCCATTAAATATTTAATCACCTTTCCGAAACCAGAAGCTACGATTCTTGCCTTAGTTGCCAGTGGGATTTGTGTACTGCTGGTATTTTTTCGTTTGGCCCTGGACTTCTTAAAACTACCAAAATCTCTTGCCCATGTGTATAGTTTTTTGATCGCGATGCTGGTGCTGGGGAACAACATCGTCCATTTAAGTTTAATGACGGAACCTCAATACACGACCAACCTTTTACTCTTGATTGTGGGGATGGGGTTTCTCTTTTTGTCCACACGGTGGTTTGCTCTGGGGTCGATTCTGACCTGGTTGGTCTGGGGTATTTTTGTGTGGATGGATGGTCCATCTTCGCTCTGGACCCATTACGGATATGCCCTGACGACAGCGACAGGTCTGGCGATCATCGTTCATTTCATTCGGGTGCGGTCCATCCGCAATTTAGAGGGCTTAAAGCTTCATCTGGAAGAGCAGGTCCGCGAGCGAACGCGTGATCTAAAAAAACAATTGGAAGAGCTGCAGGTACTGCATGATGTCAGCACTGCAGCAACCAAAACGCTGGATGAAGATACCTTGATACAGCAAACCGTCGAAGTGGTAAAGGAGATGCTTCTCCCCGAGCGGTTGAGTGTGATGCTGCTGGATAAGAAAAAAAACATCCTTCGCCTGTATGAAACAAGCACAAATGTGGATTTTTCCTCAGAAGCTGTTTCGATCCCGGTGGGTGAGGGAGTGACAGGCAGGGTAGCAAGCACTGGAGAGCCGCTGTTGATCCCGGATGTAAGGGAAATTGATTATTATATTGAGGATGACCCTTCGATACGGTCAGAGTTGTGTGTTCCCATTAAAGCGGGAGAGGAATTATTGGGGGTTATTAACGTTGACAGCCTCGAAGTAGATTATTTCAGCGAAACCGAAGAGCGGTTCTTAACGACCCTGGCAGGCCAATTAGCCAGCGCCATAGATCGGATCCGCTGGTTTGATGAAACCCGGCAGACGTTGAACCGCCAGAATGCGCTCCACCAGATCGATCAAACGATTAATAACAATATCGAGCTGGCTCCTATCCTCAATGTTTTTCTAAAAGAAGTCAGTATGCAATTGCAGGTGGATGCTTTATGCGTCCTATTATTCAACCAACAAAACCAAACGCTGGATTACTTCGCGGGAAGAGGCTTTGTCCATGTCGATCATCTTCCCCTCCGTTCTGGTGTTGAGGAGGGGTACTTAGGTACGGTTTTTCAAGACCAGGAAATGGTCATCGCTGCAGAAGTTGAAGTGGATCAATTTTTTAATGGACACCAGAAGATTGTGGAGCTGGAAGGGTTCCAATCGTACATCTCTGTCCCTCTAGTGGCCAAGGGCGAGGTGAAAGGGGTCCTTGAGCTCTTTTTCCGCAAACCCGCTCACCCCGAACAAGGTTGGATAGAATCCCTGCGAACGTTTGCGAACCAGGCAGCGATCGCGATCGATAATATCATGGTCTTTTCTGACCTTCAACAAGCAAATATCGATCTCCAAAAGACTTATAACAAGACTCTGGAAGGGTGGGCAAAAGCGCTGGAATTGAGGGATGCCGAAACGGAGGGGCATTCACGGCGTGTGTCAGAGTTGGCGGGTGTGCTCGGGCAAGCTTTGGGTTTGGATGATCGGGAATTGGTGCACCTGTATTGGGGTTCCCTTCTGCACGATTTGGGCAAACTGGGTATTCCGGATCGGATCTTACATAAAAAAGGCCCGCTCACAAACCAGGAAAGGGCGCTTATTGAGCAGCATCCTGTCTACGGGCGTGACCTGCTGGAGGAGATTGAATATCTTCAACCAGCGATCGATATCCTCTATCACCATCATGAAAAATGGGATGGGTCAGGGTATCCCAAAGGGCTTGAGAAGGATCAGATTCCACTTAAAGCTCGAATTTTTGCGGTCATTGATGTCTATGATGCCCTTACCTCAGAACGTCCTTACCGGGATGCCTGGCCAAGCGAAAAAGCCAAGCAGTATATTCTTGATCAGGCCGGAGAACATTTTGATCCCATGGTTGTAGATCAATTCCTTGAGATTGTGGATTAAAAAAGGAAGTGGATGAGGTTTTTTCTGTAAGAAAACTTAGTTGCCATCCGCGGAAATTTCTTTGAGCGTGTATAGCTTGTGCATGACAGAAAACCCGACCGCTCCCTGGCAGGGGAAGGTCGGGTTTGTGTTGTAGATCAAGGATTTGATACGGTTATTGGAATCTTTCCAGGTATGCGTTGTAGCCCTGCTCTTCCATTTCATCGAGAGGGATAAATCTCAACGCAGCGGAGTTGATGCAGTATCGGAGCCCTGTGGGCTGTGGACCGTCGTTGAAGACGTGGCCGAGGTGGGAGTCCGCTATTTTGCTCCGTACTTCCGTCCTCCTCATGCCCCCACTTTTATCCTCAACCTCGACCAGAACACCGGGTTCAATAGTCTGTGTGAAGCTGGGCCAACCGGTTCCGGATTGAAACTTATCCAGGGAGCTGAATAGGGGTTCACCGGAGACAATATCGACATAAATACCGGCTTCCTTGTTATCCCAGTATTTATTGTCGAAGGCTGGTTCTGTGCCATTTTGCTGGGTGACATAATACTGAAGATCGCTCAGGGAAGCTTTGAGTTCCTCCGCGGAGCGTTTCTGGTAAGCTGCTTCTTGCTTTTCTTCAGCGCTGGAACCATCCTCACCCCAGATCTCGGAGAGTACCTCTTCCCGACCTGAACCTGCTTTATACCTTTGATAAGCTTCTGATTTCTTTTTGAAATAATCCTGGTGGTATTCCTCAGCCCTATAAAATGTTTCAAAAGGGCGGATCTCGGTGAAGATGGGATCCTCAAATCGCCCGGATTGTTCCAGGTCTTGTTTCGAATCTTCTGCGATCTCCTTTTGCTGCTGGTTGTGGTAGAAAATCGCTGATGTGTACTGCTCTCCCCGGTCGACAAAAGCTCCCCCGGCGTCGGTCGGATCGATTTGCCTCCAATACACCTCCAGGAGTTCCTGATAGGAGATGGTTTGTGGATCATACGTGATTTGGACTGCTTCTAGATGCCCGGTTTGCCCTGTGGTTACTTGGAAGTAGGTGGGATCCTCTAGATCACCTCCTGTATATCCGGCGACGACATCGCTCACCCCCTCCAATTTTTCAAAAGGTGGTTCCATGCACCAGAAACAACCGCCGGCAAATGTGGCCTGCGCTTCTCCTGGCGCCGTGGGTATGATGGATCCCGCTTCCGGGGAAGTGCTTCCCTTCCCTGTGAACAGAAAGATCAAGAGTGCGATGGAAACAACTGCTAAGAGTGGAAAAAACACTTTCTTCATGGTTTCCTCACCTGTAAATGGTCCTTTGTTACCTTGAATCGGTTTTGTGATTTTTTCCCTGTAAAACACATGGGAAAAACGTTTTCCCTTAAGGGAACGAGATATCTTTTCCTTCATTTTTTAGACGCAGCATGGTCCTGATATCTTACCAGCAAGAGACTTGTTTGATAGTTAACATGGGATTAATGCAACAGATCTTCCAATTTTCTGATTTTTGCTGATCACCTGGCCAATCTTGGCTGAGTTTTCATCATTTATTAATCGAAGTCCTATATAATGGCATAACAAGAGTAGATTTTCACGGAATGGAGAACTGGATGGTCCCGAAAAGGGATTCACTTCAGTGGGAAGTGGATCTTTTAACTCGATTTCCCTTTTTCTTGGGGATACTTACATCCGCTGTTCGCCTCCATCGTCGATTTCTGAGTGAAACGTGCGTGGTTTATGAGGTCTTCTTGATATGAATAGAAAGATCATCGCTGTTCTGATCCTTGCTGTGCTTGCTGGAGTATGGGTTTATGATCCTGTGGAGGCGGCTGAGGACTCTCTGAGTTGGGAGAGAATCTGCCGGGATACCCGGTATATTTTACGCGACTGGAGCTGCCTGGAATCTTTTGTAGAACCTCCCGTGGAAAAACATCCCTCCCGGAGTTCTTTAAATGAGTCCCTTTACTCAGGAGCATCCTCATTTCCGGGGAAACGACCTGACCCTGACCTGGCTTCTTTACCTTATCATTACCTGGAGGTGAAGGATGTCCGGGTGCCGCTCTATTCAACGCTGGATGACGCGGTGGCTGGAAAGAATTCTCCCCGCCGTCTCATTCCGGGCTTTGATTACGTCTCGTTTACCAATCAAGTTAAAGTGAAGGGGAAGTGGTACTATTGGCTCTCATCTCAATTCTGGATGCCGGGAGATGAGGCGGCTTACTTTGGAAGGATCCCTACCTTCCAGGGACTCATTTTTCCAGAGCCGCCGGAAAAGGAATTCGGTTGGGTATTGGCAGAAGTGGAGAGCCAGGATTCGCCGGGCAGTCAGGCTCCCGTTTCCACAGGCATCACATACCAGCGTTATGACGTAGTCGTTGTCCTTGAAACCCAAAAAGAGGACGGCGTTGATTATCTGCGGATAGGCGAAGGGGAGTGGCTGCCTGCTCACCGAGTGGGAAAGGTTACTTTGCAGGAGAACACGCCGCCGGATGTGGAGGGCGAGCGCTGGATCGATATCAACCTGGCACAGCAGACGCTGGCAGTATATGAAGATGGGGAGCTGATCTTTGCCACTTTGGTTGCCACGGGAATGGAGGGGAATTGGACGCGCCCAGGCACATTCCAAATCGATACAAAAAAAGCCACTGAGTTGATGCGGGGTTCCTTCACAGCGGATCGTTCCGATTATTATTACCTGGAAGATGTCCCCTGGACGATGTATTTTGACCAACAGAGAGCGATGCACGGCACTTACTGGCATGATGACTTCGGTACCCCCCAATCTCGGGGGTGTGTGAATCTCTCTCCTGGCGATGCACACTGGGTCTTCGAATGGGCGGAAGAAGGGGACTGGGTTCATGTCTATGATCCCTCCGGGGAAACGCCTGTGGATCCTGACCAGTACCACTCTGGAGGGGCCTGAGGGAGTTGAAACAGCTGGAAGGAAACACCTGCAACTTTTTCCCTTTGTCCGGTTAGCTGGGTTATAATGTTCCCGTGTTAGCGGAGATCAGCAGCGCGTTTCACAGGTCTATTTTTATCCCGGAATCGATTGAAAAAGTCGCAGGATGATCGCTTCCTGAGATTCGCAAACTTAACGACTAAAGATGAGGAAGGATATATGGATAGTGAGCCAGATACCACTCAACATGACAAAGCAGAGAAGGGAGATGATTCCTTATCAAAGAAGGAAACTCCGGCTTTGACGATCACGTTTCAATCCTGGACGACCCCGGTTCTTGCTGTCGTGATGTTGGTTGTGGGATTATTAGGTGGATATTTCGGTCGTCCCTTGCTCAGGGAGGGCTTGGAACCTAACACTGTCAGTGAGGTCGCTTCGGAATTGGAAGGGAATTCGGATACTGACCCTGCCGGGGAGGTGGATCGAGAGGCTCAAAAAGCGGAGTTGATGAATTCTCTCGTAAAAGAAATCAATCACTTTCGGGGAGAATCAGATGCGCCGGTAACGATCATTGAATTTAGTGACTTCCGATGCCCATACTGTGGCGACTGGTCAACGGAAACGGGAACTGAGATCAATGATGAATATATCGAAGACGGCTTGGTCCGGATAGGTTTTTGGCATTTTCCGTTTCTTGGCAATCAATCTGTTCTGGCTGCGGAGGCCAGCGAGTGTGCTGGGGATCAGGGGGCATTCTGGGAGTATCATGATTATCTATTCAGCCCTGAGACCGAGAGTCAGGGATATAGCAAAGAAGATTTAAAACAGTATGCGGTAGCCCTGAATCTGGACGCTGATGTGTTTAATGAATGTTTGGACTCAGGGAAATTTTCACAGTTTGTCCAGGGACAAAGGAGCATTGCCCAGCAAATTGGTGTTTCCAGCACCCCCAGTTTCTTGATCAATGGTGAACCCATTATCGGTGCTCAAAAATACCCGGTGTTTCAGGAGGTCATAGAAGAGGAGCTGGCAAAGCTTTCTGAATAAGATTTTCGGCCACCTCCATGCTTGGACTTGTCCCCGGTAGAGTTGAGAATGAAAATTCGATCCTGCGTCCGGCTCTTGGAATTAAACGAGAACCTACCCGGGAAAATGGTTCAGGTGAAGGTGGAGGATTAGGTTGGGTAATAGAGGAAGGTAACACCGTGAAACAAAGGGAAGAGGTTCATTATCTGATCGGGTCCAAGATGCGCTCTCTGTTTTGGAGAGTATGTCTGTTTTCCCTCTTCCTGCTTGTGGGGGGGAGTGGTTGTTCATCTTTGTCCTCTGAAATCCCTTTCTGGCAAGAGACCCCGACGCCTTTACCAACTGACACGCCTGAGAGCCAGAGCGTGTGGTCACCTTCTGGGCTGCCCTCTTTCCAAATTACCTCCTCTGAAGATGACGGGGGTATCCGGAGGCAGGCTGTTGTAGATACCCGTATACCAGAACGGTCGCGTGTAGAGGTCATCACCTACGAAGTCCAACAAGGGGATAACGTATTCGCTATTGCGGAATCCTTCAGTCTAAAACCTGAGACCATTTTGTGGGGAAACTATGAAGTTTTACAGGATAACCCTCGCTCCCTTCAGATGGGACAGGAGTTAAATATATTGCCTGTGAATGGGGTCTACTATCAGTGGCATGAGGGGGATAAGCTGGGTGAGGTGGCTGACTTTTTTGGCGTCAAACCGAAAGATATCCTGGAGTATCCGGGGAACGATTTTGATCTGGTGGAATTAAACTGGGATGACCCCGAGATTGAAGTGGGAAAGTGGCTGATCATCCCGGGAGGAAAACGGGCCCTGAAAGATTGGGGGCCTCCGGCCATTACTCGGCAAAATGCCGCTTCAGCTTCGTATTATGGTGGGGGATCCTGCGGTCAAATCTATGAAGGAGCGATAGGAACGGGCTCTTTCGTATGGCCCACGATGGCGACCTCGCTTTCCGGATACGATTATCATCCTACCATTCACCCGGCGATCGATATCGCCGGCGCGGTGGGCAATGCCGTCTTCGCTGCGGACAGCGGGGTGGTAGTCTACGCGGGATGGAGCGAATATGGGTACGGCTACTTGATTGTCCTGGACCACGGCAACGGGTGGCAGTCAGCCTACGCCCACCTGAACGCTGTAGCAGTGACCTGCGGACAAAACGTGACCAAGGGGACAAGAATTGGTGCGGTGGGGAATACCGGTCGTTCCTTTGGATCTCACCTGCACTTTGAACTCCGGCACTCAACTTACGGAAAAGTCAATCCCTGGAATTTCGTTTCTCCCTAACGCTGGCCTGTCTGGTCAGATATTGGTTCATGAATGCTGCCTGGTCTACCCATCAGGGTTTTGGCGGTGAGAAAGCCCAGGCTGAGTTCCTCCGCCAGCTCACAGGCCGGTTGACGATCCACCGGGGTGTGAAGATGGGTCCCTGACCTGGAGAAGTTTATATGAAGCAGCAGATAGGCGAATTGAATGAAAAGTCTTTGCATGCGTCTTTGAAAGCCTGGTACGCCCGACCCGGTGATCAGGTTGAGGTGGAAGTGGATGGTTATGTAGTGGATATTTTGCAAAACGGTCAGCTGATCGAAATCCAGACCGGAAACTTTTCAAGTGTGAAAGAAAAGTTTCGCAGGTTAGCTCGGACCCATGATCTGAAGCTGGTATATCCCATCGCCCAAGAAAAATGGCTTTATAAGTTGCCTAAGGCGGATTGGGAGGGCCCAAGGCGTCGAAAGTCGCCCAAGCGGGGACGTGTAGAAGAAATCTTCCGGGAGCTGGTCAGCTTCCCGGATTTAATACTTTCTGACCACTTCACGTTGGAAGTGGTCATGATTCAGGAAGAAGAGGTGCGAAAGTTTACGGGGCGAAAGATGTGGTGGCGGAACGGGTGGGAGCCGGTGGAGCGCCGCTTACTCCAGGTCCTGGATCAACGTATTTTCCATAGTCCAGAAGGTATTGGGGAACTGCTTCCGGAGGATCTGCCGGTTGAATTTACAACGAGAGATCTAGCGCAGGCTTTGAATGGTCCGCGTTGGTTAGGTCAAAAAATGGCCTATTGCTTGAGGAAAGTCGGCTTTCTAACCCAGGTTGGTAAAAAAGGCCGTTCAAATCTGTATATCGTTTCCTCTGCAGGTAGAACATGACCGGGAAAAGGAGTAGGGGGTCTTTGCTTTCCTTCAAAGCTGTTCTGCTTTTAATGGAATTTATTTCATTTGGTTCCGGGGCAGGTCTCTAGGTCCAATTTCGACGGTTGAACAAGCTCCATCCGATTTGAAAAGTCCCATTGGTAAAGGGTGGTGGGTTTGAGGATGAGGGCTACCTCTTTCTCTTTTTTGGCAAGAAGCGTTTTTGCCAGGGGGGTGTCTGTGCTTCCCTGATAGCGGATTAACAGTTTTTCCAGGATCTCGATTCCGCGCGATGGGTCGAGGACAGCTCGGGACTGACCCCGAATTCCACAGTAAGGAGGGTAGTCTCCGGCAATTTCAAAAGCACAGCGAGGTTCGCTTTTCAGGTAGCTCACCACCTTGGCGGTCTCCTGTGTGGCACAGAAAAGGTGCTCGTCTTCGTACAGATACCATAAAGAGAGGATCATCGGCCATCCTGATTGCGTTTTACATGAGAGGCGAAGAGGGATCTTCGCGTTTTGGAGGAAATCTTGATATGGGGACAAAGAGGGTGACATGGGTATTCTCCGTTGTTAGCTTGCTTCGGCTTCCTTTTTGATGTTTCTTAACAATCCTGAGAAACCGATCCTGTGCGCGGGGTAAAGCAGGTACCAATATAAAAAGCCGGCCAATCCTTTGGGGGCGAAAAAAGAGGTCTGCTGGAGGGCGGTTTGTCCCTCCTGAATTGGTTTTGATTCAAACTGCAGCCAGGCTTCACCGGGGAGGATCATCTCTGCCCGCAGGCGAAGAAGGGAGGGGTTTATAACTTCCTCTACCCTCCAGAAGTCCACAGCATCCCCCACACGGAGTTGGTGCGGATCACGCCTGCCGCGGCGTAAACCGGAGCCGCCTAGAAAACGATCTATGAATCCCCTGATCTGCCAGATCCAGTCCAGATACAGCCAACCTCGCTTGCCGCCCAAACTGGTGTATAACTTGAAAACCTCCTCAAGGCTGGCTTTCACCAGGGTTTCACGCTGCTCCAGGATCAACCCTTCCTGATTTTTAAGTGAAACAGGATTCTTGTCCCTTTGACTGGATTGGAGGGCGTCCGTCCAGCGCGTCTCAACCTTTCCAGCTTCAAGTTTAGAAAGTGCTTTTCTGACTGCTTCTTCGTAGGATCTTGGAGAGATGGTGGGAAAGATCTCTTCCGCAGAATGATCGCGAACGACGATCTCGTTTCGCAGTCCTTCAATCAAGGGTCTGGTCAGGCTCGCCGGAACTGGCGTCATCCAATGGACCCAATGGGAGGATAAGCCTGGTGTCAGCACGGGAACGGGGATCAACCAGCGTTTCAGCCCCCGCAGCCGGGCATAGGTTTTCATCATCTCAGCGTAAGGTATGACATCTGTACCGCCGATCTCAATCACCTTGCCTGTGCTTTCTGGCCTTTCCGGAGCTCCGATGAGGTAAGCCAGGACATCGTCAATGGCAATGGGCTGGACCTTTTGATATACCCACCGAGGGCAGATCATCACCGGCAGGCGTTCGGTCAGATAGCGGATCATTTCAAATGACATGCTTCCCGATCCGACGATGATCGCTGCCCGGAATTCAGTCACAGGAACGCCGTGTTTTGCTAATTCCCGACCCGTAGCCTGCCGGGAGCGGAGATGTGCGGCCAGATCATCCGCGGGGTCCCCCAATCCTCCCAGGTAAATGATCCGCTTCACACCGGCCTTGTTTGCGGCGCTGCCAAAATTCCGGGCCCCGAGGATTTCCTGTTGCCGATAGCCCTTTTTCTCGCTCATGTTATGGATCAGGTAGTAAGCAGCATCGATGCCTTCCAAAGCTTCCGGGAGGTCCTCTGGTTTGAGGACATCTCCTTCTACGATATCCACCCTGCCCAACCAGGGACGTCCTTGGAGCCGGGAACCATCACGAACAAAGACCCGGATTTCGTACCCGCGTTCAAGCAGACGAGGTACGAGTCTTCCCCCGATATACCCTGTAGCGCCGGTGACCAGGATCCTTTTTAGATTTTTTTCAGTCATCAAACGATCTCCATATATTTATTTTCTCACTCAAGGCGGGATATGAATGTATCTGCCTGCTCCTGAACTTTTTCCCTCTCCTCCTGGTCCAGGTGACGAAGGTTGCTGAGACTGAGCGCCATACGGGGGTTGGAGCTCAATCGCTCTTGGTGCTGAAGTAAGAAGTTCCAATATAAGTAGTTATAGGGGCAGGCCTCTACACCGGTGCGGGCATTATGGTCGAACTTGCAATCCTGGCAGTAATCACTCATTTTCTGGATGTAATTTGCGGAGGAGATGTAAGGTTTGGTTCCTATCTTCCCCCCATCTGCATGGAGACCCATGCCGATGACGTTGGGAACCATCACCCAGGGATAGGCATCCACATAGTTGGCCATGAACCAGTCCAACACTTGCTGAGGGTTGATCCCCGCCAGCGTGCAAAAATTGCATAAAATCATCAAGCGTTCGATATGGTGGTTGTATC
>JAGXKM010000042.1 GCA_018335275.1 Anaerolineales bacterium
ATGCTGTATGGGTGTCCAAAAGGATCTCAAAACTATCCCCTTTATAAATATTTTGCTTATCAGCTATCTGGACGTATTTGTCATCTGTGACCCGGATGTTGATGTACAGATACTCTTCATCCCAGCCGATTTCTACTTTACCAGACGCATCCGATTTCCCTGTGTAATTATCTTCCCCGTAAACGACATGGGTAATGACCTCTAAAATGCCCGCGTCCCAGTCTTCGAGATAGCCGTTGATCGTGGGAGGATCGCTCAAATAATGTGCATTGAGATTAGGACCAGGGCGGGCAGCAGGGCCCGCATAGGATTCCGTCGGTTCCGGGGTATCCGTGGGATTCAAGGTCGCGGTGGGCGCTTCGGTGTCCGTGACCTCAGGCATGGGCGTGTTGGTCGGAAGAATCTCCGTTCCTTTCGCTTCTTCCGTTTCCGTGGCTGCTGAGGTGGCAGGTGGTGGTTCTGTGGGTTCGAAAAGTGCGGTCATCGTTTTATCCGGGGTCGGAAAATCAAACGGCGTGGGGGTGGAAAACCCGGGTAACGTGCACGCTGAGAGCGTAAAGGCAAGAGCAAATATCAAGGAAGTATATATCAATAATTTCTTCATAACAGGAACCCCTCCTTAGAGTGATTCTCAGCACATTGGCGTCATATATATTAGAATTATATACGATTTTCTTCCTACCTACACTATTGTACCGTAAAATTGGATTATGGTTGATTACAAACATCCGCGCCCTGCCCTGACAGTGGACATCGTGCTCTTTAAAAAAATGCGGGGGGATCCCCATGTTTTGCTCATTAAAAGAGCTCAAAGACCCTATCGAGGGGATTTTGCCCTTCCGGGAGGGTTTGTGGACATCCACGAACCCCTGAAAGCGGCAGCTGAACGGGAATTAATGGAGGAAACCGGCATCCACAGCGTAAAACTCAAGCAAATCAAGGCCTTCGGCAAGCCCGGCAGGGATCCAAGGGGACGAACCATATCCATTGCCTACGGCGCTTTTCTCCCCTCAGAGTTTGACATGGACCTCCGGGCCGCCAGCGATGCTCAAGATGCAGGTTGGCACCCCCTCTCGGATTTACCCACCCTGGCCTTTGACCATGCGGAAATCATTCGGACAGCGTTCCAGGCCCTGGGCAATCAAGAAGAGGATTGAAAAGCGCCTCAAACTGCGGTGCAGCATCCCTTCCCATTTGACGAAAAGTAGATAGTTGATACTAATCCCAAATCCAGCGCGGAAGAAAGATCTCTGTTGCTTACCCCCTGATATTAAACAAGAAAGCCCCACCATGCCGTGTGTGACTTAGTCTTGAACCTGCTTTCGCAGAGTGGGTTTCCGCAACGCAAGCTCCGCCTTGGCTCAGGCCTATCGCGTAACTTCCGCAATTTAGGAACCCTGTAAGTAGGTGTTGGCCCAAAACACATCTGTCACAACGCGAACACAGTAGGGCAATAACAATTTACCATATGAATTTTCTGGTGAATAGGGTAAAAGCCCTCCGGAGGTAAATTTTTAATCTAAGTCCAGTTTGATATGCAGTTCTTCCAGCTGCTCTTCTGTGACCGATGAAGGCGCATCGCCCATCACATCCCGGGCTGACTGGTTTTTTGGAAAGGCGATCACTTCGCGGATGTTGGGTTCATTCGCCAGCAGCATGCACAGGCGGTCAATGCCGGGTGCGATTCCCCCGTGGGGCGGTGTCCCATACGAGAAAGCCTGCAGCATGTGCCCAAACCGTTCTCGAGCCACCTCCCGGTCCAGCCCAATCAGATCAAATACTTTCTCCTGTAATTCACCATCATGGATCCGGATCGATCCCCCTCCGATCTCATATCCGTTCAAGACCAGGTCGTACTGCTGGCCCCGAGCTTGAGAAGGGTCCTCGTCGAGATGTTTGACATCCTCCGGCATGGGGGCTGTGAAAAGATGGTGGCTTGGATCCCAGCGATCCTCTTCCTCATTCCAGGTAAAGAGGGGGAAATCTATCACCCAGCAAAAGGCAAGCGTGTCTCCATCGACAAGGTCCATCCGATCCCGCAGCTCTTCCCGCAGGCGGCCTAAACAATCCAAGACGATTTCCTGCTGGTCAGCGATGAAAAGCAGCAAATCCCCATCCTCCGCGCCCATGCGCTGATAGAGAGCCGCTTTTGTATTTTCGTCAATGAACTTCAAGAACGTCGAACGCTCCTCGCCGGTTTCTGTGATCGCAATATACGCCAAACCCTTCGCGCCGTACTGTTTCACAAATTCGGTAAATTCGTCGATCTGGTTTCTGCTGTACTCCCCCAGACCCGGCGCTTTAATCCCCCGAACATCCCCCCCCTTCTCGACCACACTGCTAAAGACGCGGAACTCACTTTCCGCCACCAGGTCGGTAATATCTACCAATTCCATCCCGAAACGGATATCAGGGTTATCCTTCCCAAACCGATTCATGACTTCTTCGTAGCTCAAACGCGGCCAGGGGGTTTGATAAATTTTCTTTTCAGGGGTGATCTCCTGGACCATTTGGGTATAAAGGTCCTCGATGAGTTCCATCACATCTTCACGCTCCACAAACGACATCTCGAGGTCCAGCTGGGTGAACTCTGGCTGGCGGTCGACCCTGAGGTCCTCATCTCGAAAGCAGCGCGCAATCTGGAAATAACGCTCCACCCCGGCAACCATCAACATCTGCTTCAATTGCTGCGGGGATTGAGGCAAGGCGTAAAACTCACCCGGATGAACGCGGGAAGGGACCAGATAATCCCGGGCACCCTCCGGCGTGGCTTTGAAAAGGATCGGGGTTTCCACTTCTATGAAGTCCCGCTCATCCAAATAATCGCGGATGTATTTCACCACCTTATGGCGTAAGATGAGGTTATCCCGCATCCGATCGCTTCTTAAATCCAGATACCGGTATTTCAAGCGTGTCTGCTCATCCACCTCTTCTTCTTGCTGGATCATGAAGGGAGGAGTCCTGGCGGGGTTTAGAATTTCAACCTTGGTGACTTCAACTTCCACGTTTCCAGTGGCGATATCAGGGTTTTCCATCCCTTCTGGACGACGCCGGACGTTCCCATCCACCTTTATCACCCACTCCATCCGAACAGGGTCAAGTGCATGATGAGCCGCCGGGGAAATATCCGGATTGGTGACCAGTTGGACAACCCCGAATCGATCCCGGAGGTCCACAAACGTCACGCCGCCGTGGTCCCGCCTGCGGTCCACCCACCCTGCCAGGCTGACATCTTTACCCACGTCTTCTTTCCGCAATTCACCACAGGTATGTGTTTTATACATCGACCCTCCAAATATTGAACATGAAATCTTAGATCAATCTCAAATTGATCTTCTGCATTATAGCACGGGTCAAAGCACCCGGAAAGCGCCCGCTGTTGATGCCCCAGCTTCATTTCTGCCCGCCTTACTCATCTCCTTGCACCAATACAACCTTTCTTGCTCAGCCAGGACGCTCGCACTATAATACAAGTCAGCTTATCTCTGATAGAGAATAATCTGGAAACATAAACTGATGACAGCAGGATCCTCCCCACCTCCACCTCAAGAGGATCACCCCAGACGGAGCGCGCAGAACCTGAAAGGGATCCTTCCCTTCACGTATATCCCCTGGATTAAGGTCCTGTTATTTTTCTTCAGCCTGTTCTTATTTTTCATCGCGCTGGAAACGATGAAAACCGGGGCCCAAGAAATGACCGGGTTTGCCCGCCGTTTGTCGGGTGTGGATGACCTGCTCAGCGGTATAGGTTTAGGCTGGCTTACCTCCTACCTGACGTTGAGCGGTTCCCCCATCGCCGCCATCTCGCTTACGCTTTTCGACATCGCCTCCATTAATGAAGTGGCCACATTTGGGATGATCGTCGGTTCCCGCATAGGCGGGTCGTTAATCGTGATCTTTATTGGCGTGATCTATATCCTACAGGGGCATGACCGGGGAACAAGCCTGCTGACCGGCATCCTCTCCTTCATGGTCACTGGCTTAATTTATATCCCGGCCACTCCTTTAGGTTTATTTCTTCTGGACCGGATATCCCTTCCCATCCCCTTTATATCCTCTTCGAGCTCCCTGAGCAAGTCTCCAGTGGACCGGCTTCTAGGCCCATTAAGAAACTTGATGGTCACGCATCTTCCAGATTGGGTCGTTTTTGGTCTGGGGGTGGTGTTGACCCTGATCAGCCTCGAGTTGATCGATAAAGCACTCCCTGAATTTGAGCTGGAAGAGAACATCTTTGGAGAGGTTCCCGACCTGCTTTACCGTCCCTTAATCTCTTTTTTGCTCGGTTTTGCCTTTACTTTGATTACCATGAGCGTTTCCATTTCATTAGGCCTCCTGGTCCCCCTCTCTGTGCGCGGTTATATCAAGCGGGAGAACTTGCTCCCTTACATCATGGGCAGCAACATCTCAACGTTTCTGGACACGGTCATCGCTGGCCTGCTGCTCAGAAACCCTGAAGCTGCCAATTTGGTCCTTGTCCAAACGCTCAGCGTCACCATCATCTCCCTCTTGATCTTATTTTTCATCTACAGGCCTTTCCAAAAAGCCATCCTCCGATCCGCGTTGTGGATGAATGAAAAAAGCTCCCGTTTGCTTGTTTTCTCCGCCGTACTGTTTCTCATTCCCCTGGTCCTGATTTTCACGTAGGAGCCACAGACATGCAAATCCTACTCAGCAGCCAAAACACAGACACCTTTCAAAGGGCTGTCGACTTTACAGTGCTCTTCGCGGAACAGGCAGCCGTCACCCTCCTGTACGCCTACCAGAATGAACATGACCGACAGGAGGCCCTGGAAAAACTCGAATCGTTAGAAGAGAAAGTTCGCTTGCTCACGAACTGCGCAGTCCGTGTGATCGTCCGGGAGGGGGAGACCAAGGATGTCATCCTCGATGAAACCCGGTCCAGAGAGTACGACTTGATGGTTTTCGGAAGTCCCCTCCACCCCCATTTCAAAAATCTGCGGCCCAAACATGAAGCCCGCCAGATCGCCAGACGGATATCTATCCCCATGCTGGTCATCTTTGCCCCCCAGGACCAATTATCTCGGATCCTGATCTGTATCGGGGGAACAGAATCTGATCAAGTTGTCCTTCACCAAGGAGGTTTGTTGACAGCTCAGGCAGGGGCGGAATGCAGCATTCTGCATGTCATGTCCCAGATCCCGCTCCGGGCCAGCGCCGACATGGAAGATCTGGAAAGAGATGCCAAATCTTTGATCAAACATGAAAGCAAGGAAGGAAAATACCTGGAAGATGCCCTGGAAAGCCTGCGCGAGCGGGGTATCCCATCAGAGGACTGCCAGCTGATCGTCCGCCACGGTTTGACCGTAGAAAAGATCATCGAGGAGAGCGAACGGGGGAATTACGATTTGATTGTCATCGGCGGTTTGGAAGTCGCCCCACATAAATCCTGGCAAGAACTCCGTGAGCTGGTCCAGGAGGATATCGCTGACCGGGTTTTAGCGGAGTCTGCAAAGCCTGTCCTGATTGCCCGAGAGCCTGACCGGACATTAAACTGGAAGGAATTCTAAGATCCAGGCCGGATTGCTCAATATCCCACAAAATCCGCCAGGTAAGTCTCTCTTCCAGATCCGGATCAAGCATTCACACCAAAAATAAAACAGCCACCCCGGAGAGAGCCAGGATGGTACCACCTACAGCTCCCCAACCGAATTTCTCTTCGAAATAGAAATAACTCACAGGCAACAAGAAAATAGGAGGGAGGGCCATTAACGTGCTGGCCACGCCTACATCGGCATGCTGCAGTGCCAGCAGGGAGAAAGAAACCCCCAGGAAGGGTCCCACAAAAGCCCCGGATACAATATACTGGAAGGCTTTCCGGTTTTCAAAGACCGCCTTTAAAGTGCTCATTCCCCGTTTTTGACCGAAGGTGATCAACCACATCAGAATCGTGGCAGAAGCCATCCGAATCAAATTTCCAGAAAGGGGAGAAAAGGTGCCCCCCATTCCATTCTTTGCCAACACCAAACCCACAGCCTGACCGGTCGCTCCCCCCAGTCCAAAGAGAATCCCCTTCAGGTAGTCGCGGTTTTCCAGATTCCGGTGGTGGTTATTCTCCAATATGACCCACACCAGCCCCCCGATGGTCAATAGGATCCCCATGATCTGCAGCAAATGGAGGGCTTCACCCAGGAATATCCAGGCCACAAAGGAAGCGATGATGGGCGCCAGACTCATCATCAACATCGAAATCCGGGGGCCCACCCAGACAAAGGCTTGAAACAAAAAAGCATCCCCCAGCACCAGCCCTACGATGCCGGATAGACCCAGCCAGAGCCATCGGTCCCATCCTGCATCCAGCGGCAGGGGACTGCCCAGAAAAAGGGTATGAGCCAGGATCAGAAACAAAAAAGCAAAAATCAACCGCACCCGATTTACGATCACTGAACCCACCCTGCGGCCTGCCACGGTAAAAAAAGCAGAGTTGACCGCAAAGGTCACCGACGTCGCTAAAGCAGCTAATTCTCCCAAAATCTCCATGAAACCATCCAAACCAAACAAACCTAACGTACTTTTTACTCAGGCCAACAAGCATATATTGTACCGAAATATATCTCTCCCAGGGGAAACGACCATGATATACTTTTTCCAGGAACTGTTAAACCAAGACGCATAATCGGAGGAAATCATGGAATATAAGATCACCGGATCAGTCATGGAATCGGTGGATATTCACCTTAAAAAAGGGGAGGCCATTTATACAGAATCAGGGGGTATGGCCTGGATGAGGGGGGCTATTGATATGGACACCACCACCCGGGGAGGTGTGATGTCCGGTTTGGGACGCATGCTCTCCGGGGAGTCCCTCTTTCTCACCACCTACACCTGCGAAAGCAACGACGGACTGATCACGTTCACCCCCGAAGCACCCGGTAAAATCCTGGACATGAAGTTAAATGCCGGTCAGAGTTTGATCTGCCAAAAGGACGCTTTCATGTGCGCAGAAGACGACGTGGAATTAGAGATGCATTTCCGTAAAAAACTTGGGGCTGGTTTTTTTGGGGGAGAAGGTTTTATCCTACAAAAGATTACCGGCCCCGGCGTGGCTTTCATCGAGGTGCCCGGAGAGGTCCGAGAATACACGCTTTCAGCAGGGGAGATCATCAAGGTAGATCCCGGCCATATCGCCATGTTCGAACCCACTGTGGATTACGACATTGACCGCGTCAAAGGGGTTCGAAATGTGCTCTTTGGCGGAGAGGGCTTGTTTCTGGCCACCTTAAAAGGACCGGGAAAAATTTGGCTCCAGAGTTTACCTCTTTCAAATCTAGCTGCAAAACTATCCCGCTACATGCCTTCCAGCAGTTAACAATTTATGTCTTTCACTGTCCTCTTTCTCCAACCAGGAAGAGGACAGTGATTGCATTTTATTTTTATCAAACAATAGTTGGGGAATTTTTAAGGGGGAATCTTTGCAAAGCAGAGATTGAACTCCTTCTCTGCGTTATAATCGGAAAAAGCCCTAATTGTAATTTAACGCCACCAGGAGGGAAAGGTCATGGAGTTGCTCAAAGAAAGGATTCTGGCTGAGGGGGAAAATTTAGGAGGGGGGATTCTCAAGGTCGACAGCTTCGTCAACCACCAGGTAGACCCAGATCTGATGAACGAAGCTGGAAAAGAATTCGCGCGTATTTTCAAAGACGTGGGGGCCAACAAGATTCTCACCGCGGAAATTTCCGGGATCGCACCCGCAGTGACCACGGGACTCCATATGGGACTCCCGGTCGTCTTCGCCCGAAAACATAAACCCATCACCATGCCAGATCAGGTCTTGCTCACCCTGGCACCATCCCACACCAAAGGTCGAAAAGTAGAATTAATTGTCTCCCCCGAGTACCTTTCCGGAGGTGCCCGGGTGCTGATCATCGATGACTTTCTGGCTACAGGGGCGACCATTTTAGGTCTGGTCCGCCTGGCCATGACAGCCGGTTCAGAGATCGTGGGGATCGGCACATTGATTGAAAAGTCATTTGAAAAAGGCAGAGAGCGCCTTCAGGAAGTGGGAGTCCCCATCCATTCCTTGGCTTCTATCAAAGCTATGGAAGGGGATGAAATCCTTTTTGATTAGGAAAATATGCACGATACGATCGTAGTCCTCGACTTTGGATCGCAGTACGCGCAGCTCATCGCCCGTTCTATCCGGGAAGAGAATGTTTTCTGTGAACTTCTGCCCTGGAACACACCTGCTGAAAGCGTCCTGACCCTGAACCCCAAAGGGTACATTCTCTCCGGGGGTCCAGCCTCCGTGTATTCCTCCCGCGCTCCCCAAGTCCCAGAGTATGTTTTCCAATCCCAAGTCCCCATCCTGGGCGTGTGTTACGGCATGCAAGCCCTGACTCACTCCATGGGCGGCGAGGTCGCTCCCAGCGCTAAACAGGAATACGGCCACGCAGCGCTGCAGGTGGAACGAAGTAACCCCCTACTCCCCGCCGGGATATACCAGGTTTGGATGTCCCATGGAGACCGCATAGAGCGTCTGCCGGAAGGGTTCAGGATCCTGGCCCACACAGATAATTCCCCTATCGCAGCCATGGGGGACCCTTCCCGGGATTATTACGGGGTCCAATTTCACCCTGAGGTCCGACACACGAATAAGGGAAAAGACATTCTGGCCCGGTTCGTGATCCAGATCTGCGGCGCGGAACCGGACTGGACCCCTTACTCTATCATCCATGAAAGCGTCCAAAAAATCCGGGACCGAGTGGGAAAAGAGCGTGTACTCTCTGCGGTAAGCGGTGGAGTGGATTCCAGCGTGGCAACCGCGCTCGTCCATAAAGCGGTGGGCGATCAACTCCATGCGGTTTTCGTGGACACCGGTTTGCTTCGCAAAGGGGAAACGGAGCAAGTCATCACCACTTTTCGGGACCACATTGGCGTTCAACTCCACCCCGCACACGCCGTAGAGGACTTTTTATCTGATTTGAAAGGGGTCACGGATCCTGAAAAAAAACGTGCCTTAATCGGGAACCGATTCATCAGGATCTTTGAAGAACAGGCCCAAGCCCTGGAGATGCCCAAATATTTAGTCCAGGGCACGATTTACCCCGATGTGGTTGAATCCCAGGGTCACGACCGATCCCAGGTGGCCCGCATTAAAACCCACCACAACGTGGGCGGGCTTCCCGAAGAGATGGATTTTGAACTCATTGAACCCCTCCGCTATTTGTTTAAGGATGAAGTACGCCGGATCGGGATTTCTCTGGGACTTCCTCCCCACATAGTCTGGCGCCAACCCTTCCCCGGACCTGGTTTAGCCATCCGCGTGATCGGCGAGGTGACCTGGGAACGATTGGAAAGGCTGCGCGCGGCTGATGCTATTTTTTTAGATGAGCTGAGAGAGGCGGACCTCCTGCGCTTGAAGACTCGATCGGATGACAGCGTTTCCAGGAAGGGTCCCCGGGGGACTGCCCAGGCTTTCGCTGTCCTCCTCCCCGTCCAATCTGTGGGCGTCATGGGCGATAAACGCACTTACCAGGATGTGATCGCTCTCCGGGCCGTGACCACGGATGATTTCATGACCGCGGACTGGGCCCGTCTTCCACAAGACCTGCTGGCCGAAATCGGAAGCCGGATCGTCAATGAGGTGGAGGGGATAAACCGGGTGGTATACGACATCACCAGCAAACCTCCCGGCACCATCGAGTGGGAATGATATTCCTTAAATCCCTGGTCAAAGGTTGGGGGTACCCATTCTGGCAACCGCTGATCTTCGCAGAAGCACATGTTCTATCTTCAAGCCAAAACCCACCTCTCGTTTACTCATTCCCGATACTCACCCATTTTTCAATCAAGCACTCAGACAGGTAAGATCCCATCCCATCTGCCCCTCTTAAACATGGAAAACAGGCGGACTTCACAGAACATCCCTGGTACCCCCAGACAGCCCATTTCTCCGTGTTGATCAAAATTCCATTTATAATGAAGTCAAATCAGAAAATAAAAAAGGCAAAGGAACTGATGCAAATTAGATATGAATTGGGAGCCTATCAAAGCCAAATACAAAAAGGCCTTTTAAAACTCAGAGAGGACCAAGTCCCCCAACGAGTCTGGGATCGCGACCACACCTTATGGAAACCTGAACCCAGAGAGATCACCAACCGCTTGGGATGGCTGGACATCCCCAAACGCATCCGGAATTCTGTGCCCAGGATCCAATCCCTGGTGGATGATATGCGAGAAGAGGGATACACAGATGCCCTCCTTTTGGGCATGGGCGGATCCAGCCTGGCTCCCGAGTTGTTCAGTTTGATCTTTGGCGGTCCGTCCTCTCCCCTTTCTCTGGAGGTGCTGGACAGCACGGATCCCCAGGCGGTTCGTAAACACAGGGCCAGGCTCAATCCCCACCGGACCCTCTTCATCGTGGCCACCAAATCTGGCAGCACTGTGGAGACACTCTCATTTTTCAAATATTTTTATAACTGGACGCGAGAAGTCCTCGGGGCCGCGCAAGCGGGGAAACATTTCCTGGGTATCACCGATCCAGGAAGCGGCCTGATTGAAATGGGAGAACAGGCAGGTTTTCGCGATATCTTCCTCAACGACCCAAATATCGGGGGGCGGTATTCCGCTCTTTCGTTTTTCGGACTGGTCCCCGCTGGATTGGCCGGGGTGGATATCAAGAAACTCCTCTCTTCTGCCCGGGAGATGATGGACGACTGCAGCCGGAAAGCGGATCCCGAAAACCATCCCGGTGCAAAATTGGGGAACACCCTGGGCATCTTAGCGAAGCATGGGCGCGACAAAGTCACTTTCTCAACCCAACCCGCTGTGGCAAGTTTCCCGAACTGGATTGAACAGCTGCTGGCGGAAAGCATTGGAAAAGAAGGAAAAGGGATTTTGCCTGTGGTGGACGAACCCCTGGCAAAACCCGAATTCTACAGGGAGGACCGGGTCTTCGTACACCTCGCTGTGGGGCAGGAAAGCACTGCTCCCTCACTTCTTGCCTCCCTCCAAGATGCCGGTCATCCGGTGATTGAGATCAAGATCGAGGATATATACGATCTGGGAGGTCAGTTCTATTTGTGGGAATTCGCGACCGCAGTCGCCGGGTACCACCTGGGCATCAACCCTTTTAATCAACCCAATGTGGAAAGCGCGAAAATCCGGGCCAAGGAGATGGTCGAGGCCTATGAAAAGGAAGGGGCCCTGCCGGAAGGTAAGACCTCCCCCTTCACCTGGGAAAGCGTGACTACCTTTATCGAAAAGCACAGGCAAGAAGGCAGTTATCTCGCCATCCAGGCTTTCATCCCCCCTACAGAGGCCAACCGCGAATCCCTCAACACATTCAGGGTAAGGCTGCGGGACACATTCAAATTAGCCACCACATTTGAATTCGGTCCTCGTTTTTTACATTCCACAGGGCAACTGCACAAAGGAGACGCCGGAAAGGGCTTATTCATTCAACTCACATCCCAATCAGAGGAGGATATACCCGTTCCTAAAAAGATCGGGAGCAGCGCTTCATCGATATCTTTTGGGAGGTTGAAACATGCCCAGGCCCTGGGAGACGCCCGGGCACTGCGGGACGCAGGCCGAAGTCTGATCCGTTTCTCATTGGGGAATAACCCAAAAAGGCGATTAGATCAATTCCTGGACCGACAATAGACTTATAGAAATATCTCAAACAACGGAAATAAAGGAGGAAACATCATGAAACTCGCTATGATTGGATTAGGCAAGATGGGTGGGAACATGTCCCGCCGCTTGCTGCGAGATGGACATCAGGTTATCGGATATAACCGCAGCCCCGAAGTGGCAGAACGTATGGCACAAGAAGCGGGATTGGAACCAGCGTTCTCGCTCAGAGAGGCAGTGGACAAGCTGCCGGATCGAAAGGTGCTCTGGATCATGGTCCCGGCTGGAAAACCCACAGAAACCATCGTCGACAAACTGACACCCCTGCTTGGTGAAGGTGATATCCTTATCGACGGCGGAAACAGCAATTACAAAGAGACCCTGCGGCGCGGGGAATCCCTGGCAGAAAAAGGAATCTACTATATCGACGTGGGGACAAGCGGCGGGGTCTGGGGACTCAAAGAGGGATACAGCATGATGGTCGGGGGTGAAAAGGAACCAGTGGAACACATCACACCGGTCCTGGAGACCTTAGCCCCCGGGAAAGACAAAGGTTGGGGACACGTCGGCCCGCCTGGATCCGGACATTTCGTGAAGATGATCCACAACGGGATCGAGTACGGGATGATGCAAGCCTACGCAGAGGGGTTTGAGATCTTAAAAGCCAAAGAAGAATTTGAACTTGACCTTCATCAAGTGTCTGAAATCTGGCGTTTCGGGAGCGTGATCCGGTCCTGGCTGCTGGACCTTACCGCCCGGGCCCTGGAAGAGAACCCCACTATGGAAGGGATCGACGACTGGGTGAATGACAGCGGGGAAGGCCGCTGGACGGTATTCGAAGCCATCGACCTGGATATACCTGCTCCAGTGATCACCCTGGCGCTGCAATCCCGCCTGACCAGCCGGATGGAGGAAAGTTTCGCCCACAAACTGCTGGCAGCCATGCGCAACCAATTTGGGGGCCATGCAGTGAAGGAAGAATAAGGATTAGATGGGAAGGTCTCAGCATTATGAGGAGAGAAAACGATGAAAACCTATGACGGCCAAGTGGTGATGGTGACCGGAGCTCCGGGAAACCTGGGCAGCGCTGTTTCCAAAGCCTACCTCAAGGCAGGCGCTAACCTGGTCCTGGTCGATTATAAAGAGGACAGGCTCAAAGAACGCTTTCCTGAGCTGGCCTCTTCAGAAGACCATTACCTGGCAGCCTCGGTGGACCTCACGCGACCGGAAGCAGTGGAGAACATGGTCCACGAAACCTTGGACCGCTTTGGACGGATCGACGCGGTCGTCAACACCGTAGGCGGATTTACAATGGGAGAAAAGGTCCATGAAATGGATTTGGAAACCCTGGAGAAGATGATGGGGCTAAATGCCCGGACGTTTTTGATCACCAGCAAGGCAGTCGCCCCCCACATGATCAAGGTGGGGAAGGGAAAAATTGTCAGTATTGGCGCTCGCCCCTCATTGGAAGGGAAAGCCAAAATGGGAGCCTACAGCGTGGCTAAATCCGCCGTGCTGCGCCTCACAGAAGCGATGTCCAGCGAGCTAAAGGGGCAGGGCATCAACGTCAACTGCGTACTGCCCGGCACCATCGACACCCCACCTAACAGGGAAGCGATGCCGGACGCAGACCACTCCAAATGGGTCCAACCCGCTTCCTTGGCGGACGTCATCCTCTTCCTGACCTCGGATGCAGCGCGCGACATCCATGGGGCAGCCATACCAGTTTACGGGAGTTAACCCAGCATGCCCACTTCACACCCTACCACGATTTTGATCTTTGGCGCTTCTGGAGACTTGACGCGCAGAAAGCTCATCCCCGCATTATACAATCTGTACCGCAAGGACCGACTTCCCGAAGGCACCCGTGTCATCGGTTTCTCCCGATCTGAATACAGCGATCAAAAATTCCGGACTCATCTGGAATCAGGATTGAAGGAATTCAGCCCGGACACATACAAACAGGACCTCTGGGATACATTTGAAGAAAAAGTGACCTACGAGATGGGTGATTTGACGGAACCGGAGGACTATCAACGGCTGATCGCTGTCCTTGATGAGCTTGAGGAGGAACCCACAAACCATCTTTATTACCTGGCCATCGCCCCCTCCTTATATAAGAGAGCCATCGCCAACCTGGGAAAAGCGGGTTTGAATAAAGAGAAACAAAGGGAAGAAGGACCCTGGAGGCACGTCGTGGTCGAAAAGCCTTTCGGGCATGATTTAGAATCCTCCCAGGATTTAAACGACACCATTCATGAGGTTTTTAACGAAAATCAAGTCTACCGGATTGACCACTACCTGGGGAAAGACACTGCGCAAAACATCCTCTTCTTCCGTTTTGCCAACACCATTTTTGAACCCGTCTGGAACAGAAACTATGTAGACAACGTGCAGATCACGGTCGCTGAGAGCATTGATGTCGGACACAGAGGGGAGTACTATGATAAGGCTGGTGTGCTGCGGGACATGTTCCAAAATCACCTCATGCAGCTCCTTTCCCTGGTCGCCATGGAGCCCCCCGCTTCCTTCGATGCTAACGCCATCCGCAATGAAAAAGTGAAGCTGCTGAATGCCGTCCGTCCCATACAAATCCCGGATACCGTTTTGGCTCAATATGACGGCTACTGCAGCACAAAAGGTGTGGCAGAAGGATCCCGAACCCCCACCTTTGCGGCGTTGAAATTGAACGTCGATAACTGGCGCTGGAAGGGCGTCCCTTTTTACCTGCGCTCCGGCAAAGCGCTGAACAGAAAGGTCACAGAAATTACCATCGAATTTCAAAAACCTCCTCACTTAATGTTCGGCCCCACGGATTGCAGCGACTTTTCCCCCAACATGCTTTCCTTATGCATTCAACCGGACGAAGGCACCCACCTTAAATTCCAGGCGAAGGTGCCGGACACCGAACAGGATATGCGGTCTGTGGACATGGAATTTCATTACGCAGACGTATTTGATGACATTAACCTCCCGGACGCGTATGAACACCTCCTGTTAGAAGCCTTAGAAGGGGACCCTTCCCTGTTCACACGCCACGACAGCATTGAAGCAGCCTGGAAACTGATCGACCCGGTGATCGAACGCTGGGATGACCGCTCCACAGGGTATCTGGCTGCATACCAGCCGGGCACCTGGGGTCCGGAGGAAGCTGATCAACTGCTTGACAGGCACGGAAGGGTGTGGCGGATCGGCTGCGGCACCCATGAAAAGACGATCACCCCGATGATATAAGGGTTTCCTTCTGCCCCCTGGCGGCTGCAGTCACCTCAAAAGGCGGCTTTGGAAGCGAAAAATGCACTTTTCTTTATCAAACGAAGAAGAAAAAATCGGGGGAGAAGAATCCTGCGCTACCGGTGTCACCCACCTTCTCAGGGCCATTTTAACAGCCTTCTTATACTCCCAACCTTAACAAAATCTCAGCTGTGATATAATATGAACGTACGGGGATGAAAGGCTTCGACGGAAGAGGCTGACCCCGGACTGCGAGCCGAGAGGCGCTGAATCTCGTAAAATCAGCGCAAACTTTAAGTGCCAACCGCACTGAATACGCTGCTATGCCTCTCGCTGCATAAGCATGAGGAAAGCAGACGGTTACTGTAGAAAGTAACCTCGTCCACCTGCTCCTAACTCCTGCTGGAGTGGACTGGACGTCGGAAAGCGGGAGTGCACCCCGGTGACGCCGCTACCCGGGCTTAAGAGGGACCTTTGGCTCCCAGCGGCTAGTCAGTTGAAGCTTTCGTTCGGTGTAGCTCAGCTGATAATCACAAACGCCAAACTACGCTCGTAGACGTCCGAGCGGTCGAGACTTTCGGACGCGGGTTCGATTCCCGCCATCTCCACCTGATTGAAAAAGGCTCATTCAAAAACTTGAATGAGCCTTTTCTGTTAAA
>JAGXKM010000165.1 GCA_018335275.1 Anaerolineales bacterium
TAATCCCTGTCCGGTACTTTTCCATTATATCAGAATCTGCCGGCCCAGGGACATGTCCAGCCAGGTAAAACGCAGGAAGCAGCTTAGAGACGATCACCCGCTGCTGGATCGAAAAATTCCCCATTTCCTAGGGGATTCTCATTCCACGACTTCCAGGCCCACTGTGAGTTTTTCTCCTTCGAATTCCGCGGAACTCACAAAGGATTCCTCTTTTGGAGCACTCTCCTCGAGATCAACTGCCAGGGTTTCTTCCATAATGTATTGCTTGTGTTCCTGGATGGCTTCCGTGAGATCGGATGTGGCCTGGTAAGAGATCCGGATCCGGTCGGAGATGTCAAAGTCAGCTTGCTTGCGGAAATCCTGGATGCGGCGGACGACGTCCCTTGCCAGCCCTTCTTTTTTCAGGGAGGGGGTGATCTCTGTGGAGAGGGCTGCCAGGTACGCTCCATCTGAAGCGACTTCCAGGCCTTCCTTCGCCTGGGCTCTGACCTCCACTTCTTCCGGCAAGATTTCAAGCTCTTCGCCTTCCACGGTGACGAAAATGGGCTCTTCATTAAGCAGCTTCTCCGCAGCTTCCTTCTGATCAAGGTCGAGAATAGCTTCCCTGACTTTAGGGAAGAGCGCCTGGTATTTCTGGCCCAACTGGCGGGGGTATGGGTTGAGGTTGTGAGTCACGGCTTCGTCTGCAGAGCTGAGGATTTGAATTTCTTTCACGTTTAATTCGTCCGTGAGGATGTCCGTATATGATTTCAGAGTTTGGGCTTCGGAGGCGCTTCCCACGGAGAAGGAGACCTGCGATAGAGGCTGGCGCACTTTGATGCCGGAGTTGTTACGCGCTGCATGACCCAGAGAGGCCAGTTTCATGACCAGTGACATGTCTTCGTTTAACTTTTCATCGATCAGCTCTCGCTCAAACTCAGGCCAGTCATCAAGATGGACGGAGAGTTCAGCGTCCTCTTCCACGCTTCCCACCAGATTGCGGTACATGGCATCAGCCAAGAAAGGCATGGTGGGCGCAAGCAGTTTGCTGAGGGTGACCAGCACTTCGTACAGCGTGGTGTAGGCGGCGTTTTTGTCCGCGTCCGCTTCACTCTTCCAGTAGCGGCGCCGGGAGCGGCGCAGATACCAGTTGGAGAGCACATCGACAAACTCCTGAATGGGACGCGTGGCCCGGAGCACATCATAATCTTCAAATGCGCGGGTGATTTCTTTGATCAGGGTATGTAATTCTGAACGGAGCCATTGGTCAAGAGGGTTGAAAGCCCGGGGTTCTTCATTCCTGGGGTCCCATTCGTCGATATTGGCATAGGTGACGAAGAAAGAATACACATTCCACACGGTGAGGGTGAAATTCCGAACTACCTCTCCAACAAGGTTTGAAGAAAACCGCCGCTCCTGTCCGGGAGGGCTGGCCGTGTAAAGATACCAACGGAAGGCATCCGCGCCGTGCTTTTTGAGCACATCCCAGGGGCTGACCACGTTTCCGCGGGACTTCGACATCTTCTGGCCTTCTTCGTCCAAAATCAAGCCCAGACAGATCACATTCTTAAAACTTTCTTCGTCAAACAACAGGGTGCTGATTGCATGCAGGGAATAGAACCAGCCCCGGGTCTGGTCAACCGCTTCGCAAATGAAGTCCGCGGGATGCTGCTCTTGGAATTTCTCCTCGTTTTCAAAGGGATGATGCCATTGTGCATGCTGCATGGCGCCGGAGTCAAACCAGACATCGATCAACTCCGGGACCCGATTCATGGTCCCTTCACATTCCGGGCAGGGCAGGACGACTTCGTCCACATAAGGGCGGTGTAAGTCCAGGTCAGACAGGTCCTGACCGCTTTGCTGACTCAATTCCTGGACAGATCCCACAGCGGTTTGATGATGGCACTCATCGCATTCCCAGATGGGCAGCGGGGTCCCCCAGTAGCGTTCCCGCCCCAGGGCCCAGTCGACGTTGTTTTCCAGCCAGTTACCAAAACGCCCATTTTTAATGTGTTCAGGACGCCAGTTGATGCGCTGGTTGTATTCTAAAAGCTTGTCCTTATATTCTGTAGTGCGGATATACCATGTGCCCCGGGCGTAATAGAGGAGGGGGGTGTCACACCGCCAGCAGAATGGATAGGTGTGCACATAGGTCCTGACGTCAAACAGCAAACCCCGGTTTTCCAGGTCTTCGAGGATCAAAGGATCAGCGTCTTTGACGAACATCCCGCTCCAGGGCCGGACATCAGCCGTGAACCGGCCGTCTGGATTGACTGTCATCAGCACGGGGAGATCGTGTTCCAGCGCAGCATCCATGTCCTCTTCGCCAAAGGCCGGAGCGAGGTGTACGATACCGGATCCGTCTTCGGTGGTCACAAAATCTTCCAGAATGACCCGGTAGGCGGGCTTGTCAGGATCGACGAAGGTAAACAAAGGGCGGTATTTCTTCCCTTTTAATTTCTTGCCTGGAAAACTTTCTATGACCTCGACTTTCTCTTCCTGGAAGACGTTTTCAAGCAGCGGACGAGCGAGGATCAAGCGTTCCTTACCCCCCTCGCCTTCAGGCAATGTCCGTTCCACGAGTACGTATTCTTCATCCGGGTGTGCGGCCACGGCCACATTGCCTGGCAGCGTCCAGGGCGTGGTTGTCCAAACCAGGAGGGATGTGTTTGGTTCGTCTGCCAGGGGCATGCGCACGAAAACGGAAGGGTCCTCGGTCTCTTCATATCCCTGAGCTACTTCGTGATCAGAAAGGGGCGTCCCGCAGCGGGGGCAGTAAGGGACGACTTTATAACCCTGGTAAAGCAGGTCCTGGTCCCATAATTTCTTTAATGACCACCACACGGATTCGATGTACTCGTTTTTATAGGTGATATAAGCCCGGTCCAGGTCGACCCAGAACCCGATCCGGTCCGTCATCCGCTCCCACTCCTGGATGTATGTGAAGACGGATTCCCGGCACAGTTCGTTGAAGCGGTCTATCCCGTATTCCTCGATCTCGCTCTTTTCCGTGAACCCGAGTTTCTTTTCAATTTCGATTTCTACTGGCAGGCCGTGCGTGTCCCATCCCCCGCGGCGGTCGACATGAAACCCGCGCATGGTTTTATAACGCGGGAACATGTCTTTAAAGACGCGAGCTAACACATGATGCACACCCGGGCGGCCGTTAGCCGTTGGCGGGCCTTCAAAAAAGACATATTCCGGTCCGCCTTCTCTCTCGGTCATGGTTTTCTGGAAAATGTCTTTCTTTTTCCAGAATTGAAGGACACTTTCTTCTAATTCAGTGATATCCAGTTTGGATGAAATGGGTTTGAACATAACGTACCTCAATGTGGGTAAGATAAAAAAAACTCCCGACCCCAACAGGGGCGAGAGTAAAATTCACGCGGTACCACCCTGGTTCCCACAGTTTGCGGGCACTCAGTCAAACACGCATGACGGAGGAGTCAATGGATGTTTGTGCGCCTGTAACGGGGGCAAATCCGGCTTCCCTACTGCCGCCTGATTTCATGGCTGGTTCGGGTTACAGCTCCGGAAGGATGTTCAGATTGGGTTTCCTGTCCCGGCTTCCACCGTACCCGGGTTCGCTGGCAGGATAAATCAATCTTACTCGTTTCTATCACAGCTTTTTGGT
>JAGXKM010000043.1 GCA_018335275.1 Anaerolineales bacterium
CCGGATACGGCAATGATGGGAACATCTGGGGAGGCGAAGTATTCATCGCTGATTACCGGGGATACCACCGGGCCTACCACATATCCTATGTGCCTTTGCCCGGGGGCGACAAAGCCGTCAAAGAACCCTGGCGTCTAGCTCTAACCTGGCTGCATCAAATGGGAATCAACTGGGACCCTTCCCTGACCCCCGTGCAATACGCCAAAGAGCAGCTGTCGGACTCAGCCATCAACCCGCTGCAGGCTTTGAGGGGCCAGTTGGTATCTCGAACCTACACCCCACTCACATCCTCCATGGGCCGGTTGTTTGACGCCGTTTCCGCCCTGGTTGGCGTGTCTGAAAAAGTACATTATGAAGGCCAGGCAGCCATTGAACTGGAAGCCCGCGTGGACCCGGATGAACGCTCCGGGTACAGCTTCGATCTATCCGGGGAACTCATCCACCCCCAATCCATGATTCGCGCAGTGCTTGCAGACATCAAAGACGGGGTACCTGCGGGTGCGATCTCCGCCCGTTTTCACAACGGTTTGGCCGAGGTCATCACCCAGATAGCCAGACGCCTGCGGAAAAAACACGGGCTTCATCAGGTAGCACTCAGCGGCGGAGTCTGGCAAAACGTCACCCTCCTCCAGAAAACACTCCCACTATTAAGAGAGGAGGGATTCGAAGTCTATCTCCACCGCCTGGTTCCTCCCAATGACGGAGGCTTATCTTTGGGACAGGCAGTGGTTGCTCAACGATTCATACGTATGAAAGGAGAATCCAACGATGTGTTTAGGCGTACCAGGTAAAATCATCGAAATTTATCAGGCGCAAGGTTTGAAAATGGGAAAAGTGGACTTCAGCGGTGTCACTCGCGAAGCATGTTTGGAGCATGTTCCTGAAGCGGAAGTCGGTGATTACGCGGTCGTCCATGTCGGGTTCGCGATCAGTTTATTGAGTGAAGAAGAAGCCCAAGAAACCATCAACCTCTTGCGAGAGATTGTGGAAGCCGGTGAAAACCCAGAAAGTGCTGGTAACCGGCCTCCCCGTGAGAACCCATCATGAAATATATAACGGAATATCGAGATGCGGATCTCGTCAAGAAAACCCTGAAGAAAATTGAGAAGACGATTTCCCGGCCCTGGACGCTGATGGAAATTTGCGGCGGTCAAACCCATGCCATTGTCAAACACGGCCTGGACCAGCTTTTGCCGGAAGAGGTCGAGCTGGTGCACGGTCCGGGCTGCCCGGTCTGCGTCACGCCACTGGAATTGATCGATAAAGCCATGGCCATCGCCTCTCAACCGGACGTGATATTCACCTCCTATGGAGATATGCTCCGCGTTCCCGGCTCAAACGGCGATTTGTTTTCCATTCGGGCCCGCGGGGGAGATGTCCGCGTGGTGTATTCGCCTCTGGACGCCCTGAAAATCGCCCAGGATAACCCGGACAAAGAGGTCGTCTTTTTTGCCATCGGGTTCGAAACCACTGCCCCCGCGAACGTGATGAGTGTGCTTCAAGCCCAGAATCTTGGCCTCGAAAATTACAGCATCCTGGTCTCCCATGTCCGTGTTCCGCCCGCCATCCGCGCCATCCTCGGTTCTCCCTCAAACCGCGTCCAGGGATTCCTGGCCGCGGGCCATGTCAACGCGGTGATGGGGTACTGGGAATATGAGCCCATCGCGGAAGAATTTCAAGTGCCCATGGCTGTGACCGGATTTGAACCTCTGGATATCGCTCAGGGGATCCTGACCTGTGTGGAATCCCTCGAAAAAGGGGAATATGTGGTTGAAAACGCTTACCGGCGAGCGGTCACAAAAGCGGGGAACCAGACCGCGCAGAAGATCATCAAGCAAGTCTTCCAGGAGTGTGACCGAAAGTGGAGGGGGATCGGCGTCATCCCCGGGAGCGGATGGTGCTTGCGCCCCGCATTCCAGGAATTTGACGCTGAAAAACGATTTGATGTGGAATCCATCCAGTCAGAAGAATCGCCGGTATGCATTTCAGGACTGATCCTCCAGGGCTTGAAAAAACCCCATGAATGTCCGGCTTTCGGAACAAAATGCACGCCTGATCACCCGCTTGGGGCCACCATGGTCTCGGATGAAGGGGCCTGTGCAGCGTATTACCACTACCGGAGTCACCTCACCAGACAAGGAATTGAAAGCTCATGAGCGAAGAATATCCCACCATGGAAGGCCCGGTATGCCCCCTGCCCCACATCGAGACGGACCGCGTTGTCATGGGACACGGCAGCGGCGGGAGGATGATGGCGGACCTGATCCGGAGCGTTTTCCGCCCCCCGCTTTCCAACCCTGTTTTGGAAGCTGAAAACGACGCTGGCGTTGTCCAGCCAACTCCACCTGAGTCCCTGGCGATCAGCACGGATGCGCATGTCGTCTCCCCTCTCTTTTTCCGGGGAGGAGATATCGGGAAACTGGCTGTCTGCGGCACCGTCAACGACGTGGCCATGGTGGGGGCGGACCCCAAATATCTCACAGCCAGTTTCATCCTCGAAGAGGGCCTGGCAATTTCCACCCTCCAGAAAGTGGTTGCGTCCATGCAGTCATCTGCTGAAGAAGCCGGCGTACAGGTCGTGGCCGGCGACACAAAAGTCGTCTCCCACGGGGAAGCCGACGGATTGTACATTTCCACCACGGGAATCGGAATCCCCCTCACGAAAAACGAGATAGGCGGCGATCAAGCACAGCCGGGTGATGTGGTGATCCTTTCCGGGACCATGGGCGACCACGGCATTGCTGTCTTAGAGGCCCGGGGCGACCTGGGATTTGAGACGAACGTGGAAAGCGATATCGCTCCCCTCAACCACCTCGTGACGGCCATGCTGGAAGCCAGCCCAGGCATTCATGTCCTCCGGGACCCCACCCGGGGTGGCGTGGCCACTGCATTGAACGAAATCGCCCAGCAGTCAAACGTCGGGGTCCTGATTCGCGAATCTTCCCTTCTACTCCAACCCGCAGTTCAGGCTGCCTGCGAGATGCTGGGTTTTGACCCGCTCTATATCGCCAATGAAGGCAAACTGCTGGCGGTCGTGAAGCGCGAAGATGCAGAGAAAGTCCTCATGGCTATGCGCAACACACGGTACGGTGAGGAAGCTGCCATCATTGGTGAAATCACTGTCCAACCCCGGGGCAGGCTTTTAATGGAAACCCCCCTGGGTTCCAAACGCGTGGTGGATACCCTGTCCGGCGAGATGCTGCCCCGCATTTGCTGAGTTCAACCCGCGCGCTGACCATCTTTACCTCTCTACCACCTGCATACTCTACTTTCCCCTCCAATTTTTCTGCCAATACCTTCCCCTCGAGGGGGATACTTGCGTTATACTTATGAAAACAAATCGCAACTCCGTTCCAAGGAGGGAAAATGACCCCCCAATACCCGGTTCTTGTCCTGTGCGGCAGCGACCAAAAACGGCGCCAACTTCTCGAGGAGCTGGATCCGGAACATAAATACACTTCAAAAGCCCTCTTACCTTTCGTGGGGAAACGCGTCATCGATTGGCAGCTGGAAGCGCTCCATGCTTCCCCTTTTGTAAAGGATATTTACCTCCTGGGCCTCAATGATCAGGAAATAGAATTCGAGGTCCCCGTGCACCCGGTCCCCATCACCCCGACCAGCAGCCAGCTGGAAAAACTGGAGGCAGGCCTGGCCTACCTGGAAAACCAGGGCGAAAATCCCGCGATGGTCATTATCAGCACGTCTGATACCCCGGGCATTACCACAACATCCATCAACCAGTTCTTTGATGCTGTCCGGGAAAACCCGGAGGCAGACGTGATTATCAGTGGTGTCTCGCTCGGTCCCACAGAGAAACTCTTCCCCAACCACAGACGGATTGTGGGCCATTTGAAAGAGGATGACCTTTACCCCGGAGAGATGTTCGCTCTCACTTCCCGCGCCATCCGGGACGGGAAAATGGTCATCCAGGAATTAAGCGCCCGGCGGCGGAAGTTCAACCGGCAGGTGAAAAACGTTTCCCTCGGCCCTCTCATCCGCTATATCGCTCGGAAACCCAGCCTTTGGGGCATGATCCTGAAATATTTAACCGGACAGCTTTCCCTCTTGGATGCGGAGAAGTCCCTTTCCAAAGCCTTTAAATTAAATGTGAAAGCTGTGATTATCAACGACCCCGGATTCGGCATGGATATGGATCTGCCGGAGGATTTCCAGCGCCTGGAAGAGTATGTCTTAAAAACGAAAATCCCAAAACATTCGCGAACATAAACCAGTATATCAACCAGGCCAAAGAAGTCGAATTGCAGCTGGCCACTGATGACCGTCCGTACCGGAACTGGGGCAGCCCTTCCCCATCACAGGTGAAGACACTGCAGGCCATGTTCCCCATAAAATCCCCCTACCCGCACGAATTTTTTTAGGTTCGTTCATGTTCCAACCAATCGTCTTCTCTCGCTTCTCGACCCCATGTATGGGGTTGTCAGGTTAACTTTGTCACATATATAAGGTGTCATGTGTCCTCTGATTTTGATTGACACCAATCATCCATCTTGTTAAAATCAAATTACAACGCTATTCAAATACCATCGCGCTTCTTCAAGAGTGGATCAAAACTGAACAATTATCATCACTGGGTTCAGAGAGCCAAAACTCCTCCAACAACGCCGCCCAAGCGCAGCTTATGGGCGGTTCTTTTTATATATCTTATCGGGTTGTAATCATAATACTGGCTGAGGTTCAACCATTACTGCCTCCCGTTACCGCCTCGATCCTGCCAGGCAGGTAGGCGGTGCTGTTTTTTAACAGGTGGTGTCGTCTTAGCAGACTGCTAAGGAGCGATTTAAATGGCCCCCAGTACCCTCCCTTTGGAAGCTTCTGGAAAGAAGACGGTCGGTGCCGTGCTGGTCGTTGGGGGAGGAATTGCCGGCATGCAGGCTTCCCTGGATTTGGCTGACCAAGGTTTCAAAGTATACCTGATTGAAAAAGAATCTGCGATTGGGGGAAAAATGGCGCAGCTGGATAAAACCTTTCCCACCAACGACTGCGCGATGTGTACCATCTCCCCCAAATTGGTCGAAGTGGGTCGACATGAAAACATCGAAATCCTGACCACCGCGGAAGTCATGGACATCAAGGGCGAAGTGGGACATTTTACAGCCCGAGTCCGCCAGGAACCCCGCTACATTGACATCGATAAATGCGTCTCCTGCGGCGATTGTGAGGAAGTTTGCCCGGTCCTTATCCCGGACTTATTCAACGAAAACCTCGTCGACAGAAACGCGGTCTACAAACAATATCCCCAGGCTGTACCCAACTCATTTGCCATCCAGAAAGCGGGCATCGCGCCCTGCCGCGACGCCTGCCCCGCCAACCAGCGCGCTCAAGGCTACATCGCCCTCATCCGTGAAGGCCGCTGGGATGATGCCCTGCGGGTGATCAAGATGGATAACCCCTTTCCCGGCATCTGCGGACGGATCTGCAATCACCGCTGCGAGACGAACTGCAACCGCGGCAAAGTGGATGAACCCATCAACATCCGTGCTCTGAAACGGTTCGTGACTGATAAGGTTTATGAACAGCCGCGCCAGGCCGTTGAACGCGTGGAAATCACCCATCCTGACCAGGAAGTCGCCGTGATCGGCGCAGGCCCCTGCGGCCTGACAGCAGCCCAGGATGTGATTCGCGGTGGTTACCCGGTGACGGTCTTTGAGGCCATGCCCGTGGCCGGTGGGATGCTCCGCCTGGGTGTCCCGGAATACCGCCTGCCGGCTGAGATCATCGAACGCGAAGTGCAGGACATCATCGATCTCGGCGTGGACCTGAAGCTCAATCACCGCGTGGACGACCTGGACCTCCTCTTTGACCAGGGATTCTCCGCAGTGCTCATCGCCGTCGGAGCCCACGAAGGGGTGAAATTGCCCATCCCCGGGGCCAACCTGGACGGTGTGCTGATCAATACCCGCTTCCTGCGGGATGTGCGCCTGGGAAAATACGAAAACGGCAAAGCGGAAGATGTCCCCCCCCTGGGGGACCGCGTCCTTGTCCTGGGAGGCGGCAATGTGGCTATGGACTGCGCCCGGACCGCCGTCAGACTCGGCAAAGAAGTCCATGTAGCTTGCCTTGAAAGCCGCCAGGAAATGCCCTCGCACGAATGGGAAATCGAGGGAGCGCTGGAAGAGGGGGTCACCCTTCACCCCAGCCAGTCCTTTGAACAGATCCTGGGGAACGATTCCGGTCATGTCCGGGGTGTGGAGTGCATGAAGGTCAAGAGCTTCCATTTTGACGACAGCGGTGGACTGCATGTGGAAAAAGTGGAAGATTCTCAGCACATCATCCCCTGTGATACCGTGATCTTTTCCGTCGGCCAGCGGGCCGGCCTGGCCTTCATCCCCGATGACGCCGGGGTGGGGATCAGCGACAATCAGACCATCGCCATCAACCCCAACACATTGGCAGCCACCCGGGAAGGCGTCTTCGCTGCCGGAGACAGCGTCTCCGGCACCGCTTTCGTGATCGAAGCTGTGGACAGCGGGCACACCGTGGCCCAATCCATGATCCGCTACCTGCAGGAAGAACCTCTGGAAACAGCGCCTAAGCCATCCTTACCGGTCGTTGACCTTTCCGATCAGGAAATTGAAGAACGCATGGCACGAGGAGAAATCAAGCACCAGCCCCGCGTGCCCATGCCCGAGCTGCCCGTCGAAGATCGGGTCCGGAATTTCGCTGAAATCGAACGCGGCTATGATGAAGAGAGCGCCCGCCTGGAAGCCGCGCGTTGCTTGGCCTGCGGTATCTGTTCCGAGTGCATGTCCTGTGTCTTTGAGTGCGGACGGGACGCCATCGATCACGATATGCTCGCCCAGGAAAAAGAGCTCGAGATTGGCGGAGTCATTCTCGCCCCCGGTTATCAAACCTACCACGCTGAACTCTCCCAGGAATACGGTTTCGGTCGCTACCCCAACGTGATCACATCGCTCCAATTCGAACGCTTTCTTTCCGCCTCGGGCCCGACGTTCGGCGAGATCAAACGGCCCTCGGACGACCAGGAACCCCGCCGTGTGGCCTTCCTGCAGTGCGTCGGATCAAGGGACCAGGATCACGATTATTGTTCCTCCGTGTGCTGCATGTATGCCACCAAAGAGGCGGTGATCGCCAAAGAACACCATCCCGATCTTGAGATCCACGTCTTTTTAATGGATATGCGCGCTTTCTCCAAAGGGTACTGGCGCTATTTTGAGCGCGCGCAGGAAAAATACGGCATTCATTACCACCGCTGCCGGATCTCGGGCCTCCACGAGGATGCCCGGAACCGGAACCTGATCCTCCATTACACTGATGAAGACCAACCCCAGCAGCGCCAGGCAGGGGAATTTGAGATGGTTGTCCTCTCCGTGGGGATGGAAATCTCGGACTCCGTCCAGAAATTGAGCCGCCAGCTGGGGATAGAGCTGGATGAATACGGTTTCTGCCATACCCCCCGATTCAACCCGGTGGAGACCACGCGGGCAGGGATTTACGCGGTGGGCCCTTTCCGGGAACCCAAAGACATCCCGGAATCCATCGTCGAAGCTTCCGGCGCTTCGGGCGCGGTGGGTTCGAAGCTGGGAGACTCCCGCTTCTCGCTGACGACAACCCCCGAGTTCCCGCCGGAGATCGATGTCAGCGACCAGGAACCGAGGGTCGGCGTCTTCATCTGCCACTGCGGTTCAAACATCGGCGGGTATTTAGATGTCCCCCAGGTCACAGAATACGCCAAAACGCTCCCCCACGTGGCTCATGCGGAATCCAACCTGTATACCTGCTCCGAAGACAGCATCAATCACATCACAGAGATGGTGCAGGAAGAGGGATTGAACCGCGTGGTGGTGGCCAGCTGTACGCCGCTGACCCACCAGCCGCTTTTCCGGGACAGCATCCGGGCTGCCGGCTTGAACCCCTATTTATTCGAAATGGCCAACATCCGCAATCAATGCTCATGGGTTCATTCTCGCGATTGGGACAAAGCGACCGCCAAAGCCAAAGACCTGGTGCGCATGGCTGTGTCCCGGGCCGCGCTCCTTGAAGCCCAGAAAACCGTGGATGTCCCGGTGAATGACGCCGCCCTGGTTGTGGGAGGAGGAGCTGCCGGGATGACCGCCGCCCTGACTCTGGCGGAAAGCGGGTTCCCGGTCCACATCGTGGAAAAGGAAAATCACCTGGGAGGAAACCTGCGGTCTGTGCACATCTCCCACGGCGGACGCGATCCCCAGCAGATATTAAACAGACTCATGGAGCAGGTTAGATCTGAAGACAAGATCACCGTCCACCTTAATTCCCAGGTTTATAAGACCGAAGGGTTCAAAGGGAATTTCACGACCCAGTTGGCTGCCGGTCAGGGAGAAACTATCTCCGTGGATCACGGCGTGACCATTCTGGCCACAGGAGCCGAGGAATACCAGGGTCCAGAATACAGCCACCACGAGAGCCCCTTTGTCATTACCCAGGGAGATTTTGAATCCATGCTCAGCGGACAGCGCTCTTTCCCCGGGGATAAACACCCTGAGAGGGTGGTCATGATCCAGTGCGTGGGCCCGGCGGAGGATTACTGCAGCCGGATTTGCTGCACCACAGCCGTGAAAAATGCCTTATACCTCAAAAAACAAAACCCTGACGCGGAAATCACCGTCCTCCACAGAGACATCCGCACCTACGGGTTTAAAGAACACCTCTACACGGAGGCCCGCGAACGCGGGGTGATCTTCTTACGCTACCAGGCAGAACGCCCTCCGCAGGTCCAGGCCAGCGAACCAACCCAGATGCAGGTTTCAAACCACACGCCGCTCCGCGTGCAAACATGGGACGCGGGGCTCCAGCGCCATATTCAGTTGCATCCGGACCTGCTTGTCCTATCGATGCCCCTGGTGCCAAACCAGGATACCTCTGATCTGGCCACCCAATTTAAAGTCTCCATCGGTGAAGACGGTTTCTTCATGGAGGCTCATGTCAAGCTCAGACCGGTTGATTTTGCCACGGAAGGCATTTTCATGGCTGGCATGGCCCACTATCCGAAGATGCTGGATGAAGCCATGATCCAGGCCCAGGCAGCAGCCTCCCGGGCGGCCCGCGTGTTAAGCAAAGAAACGCTCAGCGCTGGAGGCCGCGTCGCGGTCGTTGAACCCGAAAAATGCACCGGCTGCCTGACCTGTGTGCGCATCTGTCCCTTTGAGGTCCCGGTCATCCAGCCCGACCGGATCGGCGTCGGGGCCATCCAGGGCGCTGCGTATGTCGAACCCGCGGTCTGCCAGGGTTGCGGGAGCTGCGCCGCGGAGTGCCCGGCGCATGCCATTCAATTGATGCATTTCACCGACCAGCAGATGAGGAAAAAAGTCCAGGCCCTTATGACCCCGCAGATCCCGGTCAGGGGTTAAAAGGATGAGTACATAAAAAAAGAAACCACATGACTGAAAATCAAACCCCTTCAACAGAATACCAAATCGTGGCCTACTGCTGCGAACACTGCGCCTACGCTGCCGCCGACCTGGCAGGATCCCTGCGGATGCAGTATCCCCCGGAGGTAAAAGTGGTCGAGGTCCCCTGCACCGGGAAACTGGATCCCCTGATGGTGCTTCACGCCCTCGAAGATGGAGCGGACGGCATCATGGCAGCGGGTTGACTGCCCGGAGACTGCCATTACCTGGAAGGTAATACACATGCCAAACGCAGGATCGGGTACATCCAGGGATTACTGAAAGAAATAGGAATCAACCCAGAACGGGTGCAGATGTTCAACATGTCCGCTGCCATGGCCGGCGAATTTGTAAACAAGACGGAAGAGATGACTGCAAAGATCAACGAAATGGGAGCCAATCCATTGCGTGAAAAAACCAATGATAGCGCAGACCATTAACGTTTGGAGGTAGAGATGATCGTCGCTGAACAAAAACCCTTAGAAGAGATCAAAGAGCTGGTTGGGGAGGCCCAGAAAGTCCTCGTCGTGGGATGCGGGACCTGCGTGACCGTGTGCTTTGCTGGAGGTGACCGGGAAGCGCAAATCCTGGCCTCCTCGCTGCGCATGTCCTCCAAACTCGATGACCATCCCCAGGATGTGACCGACCTCACAGTACAGCGCCAGTGCGAGTGGGAGTATCTGGATCCCATCGGGGAGGACATACAAAAATCGGATATTGTGGTTTCCCTGGGCTGCGGAATCGGTGTCCAGGCCATCGCCGAGCGCTTCCCGGAAACCTGGGTCGTGCCCGGACTGAACACGACCTTTTTGGGGCTGCCCACCGAACAGGGCGTGTGGTCCGAGCGCTGTGCTGCCTGCGGCGACTGCTTGCTCGGCCTGACAGGGGGCATCTGCCCCATCGCCCGCTGCTCCAAGTCGCTTCTCAACGGTCCCTGCGGGGGATCGGAGGAAGGTCACTGCGAGATCGACCCGGACACGGACTGCGCCTGGCAGTTAATCTACGACCGCCTGGATAGCCTGGGGAAACTCGAGATGCTGATGAAACTCCAACCTCCCAAAAACTGGAGCACATCCCGGGATGGCGGACCCAGAAAGATCATCCGCGAAGACCTGCAGTTAGCAGAAGAGGAAACAACGAATTGAGGAGGAATCACCCATGACAGAAGAAGCCCAAAAAACCCTGGTAGGTTCTAACCTGGAACACGTCCTCCAAAATGGCACCTTTGCAGTCACCGGAGAACTGGGCCCGCCCCAAAGCGCAGATGGAAATGTCATCCGTGAAAAGTTGAACCTGCTCAAATCCTACGTGGACGCTGTGAACATCACCGACAACCAGACGGCCATTGTGCGCATGTCCAGCATCGGCGCCGGGACCATCCTCGTCGAGGAGGGCATGGAACCGGTGATCCAGATGACCTGCCGGGACCGGAACCGGCTCGCCATCCAGAGCGACCTTCTGGGCGCCTACGCCCTCGGGATGCGAAATGTGCTCTGTTTATCGGGAGACCACCAGGATTTCGGGAACCACCCCACCGCAAAAAACGTCTTCGACATCGATTCCATCCAAATGGTGAAAATGGTCGCTGACATGCGCGACAAGGGCCTTTTCCAGTGCGGGGACGAGTTCAAAGGCCAAAAACCCTGCTTTCTAATCGGCGCAGCCGCGGCCCCATTCGCCGATCCGATCAAATTCCGGCCCTACCGGCTGGGCAAAAAGGTCAACGCGGGCGCAGATTTCATCCAGACCCAGCTTGTCTACGACATCGAAGCTTTCGAAGAATACATGGATAAGGTCAGGGAACTCGGGCTCCATGAGCAAACCTCCATTTTAGCCGGTGTCGGCCCCCTGAAAAGCCCCGGGATGGCCCGCTATATGAAAAAGAACGTCCCCGGCATCCTCGTCCCGGACAAGATCATCGACCGCATGTCCGAGGCAGGAAAACCCTGGTCTGACATTAAAAAAGAGGACAGGACCAAAGAGGATAAAAAAGCACGTTCTCAGGCCTGGCGTAAAGAAGGCATCCAGATCTGTGTCGACTTGATCAAAGAACTCCAGAAAATAGAAGGTGTGGCAGGCGTGCATATCATGGCCATTGAATGGGAGGAAGCTGTGAAACCCATCGTGGAAGGAGCGGGCCTCCATCCCCGCCCGGAGATGAAAACACCGGTCTTGTAAGCGGACCAAGAAAAGGGATTCCTTATGACTAATCAAGAACATGCCCCGAAAGTAAAACCCATCTCTATCGACAACAGTCTGGCAGACATGATCGCTGAGGAGCTTGGAGAAAATGTATACCTGTGCTACCAATGCGTGAAATGCACCAGCGGCTGCCCGGTAGCGGAATTCTTCGACTGGCAGCCCAACCAGATCATGCGCGCCCTGCAGTTGGGTCAGAAAGATATCATTTTCGAATCCAAGACCCCCTGGTTGTGTGCTTCCTGCCTGACCTGCACCACGCGCTGCCCCCAGGGGCTGGACATCACAGCCATCATGGAACTCATCACCCGCGAAGCGACGAAACGAGGGTATAAACCCCAGGTGCCGGAGACGGACCATTTCAACACGGCCTTCATGCGCGAAGTCAATATCTGGAACCGGTCCTATGAACCCGGCCTGATGACTGAACTCATCCTTCGCCACCCCAAAAACGCCCTGGAAGACATCCAACTCTATCTGAAATTCTTCCAGAAAAGAAAGGTGGCCTTTTTTCCCCATCCCACCCGCAAGCCGAGCAAGAAAAACATCAAGGCCAACCCGGAATCCGCGGATGCCGTGGCCTACTATCCCGGCTGCTCCCTGGAATCCACCGCCTCTGAATTCGACGTTTCCACCCGCGCGGTCTGTGAGTCAATCGGGTTGAACCTCTTTGAGCCCGACGGCTGGGTTTGCTGCGGGAGCTCCGCTGCCCACCGCGCGGATCCTGAAGCTGCCTTCCGCCTCCCCATGGAGAACCTGGTCCTGATGGAAAGAAGCGGATTCTCCGAGGTGACCATGCCCTGCGCAGCGTGCTACAACCGCCATAAAACGGCTGTTCACGAAATCCACGAGAAACCGCACCACAAGGACGCTGTCGACCAGGCCATGGGCTATACATACCAGGACAGCGTCCGGGTCAGCACCTTGATCGAATCCATTTACGAGCACATCGGGCCCGATCAAGTCGCCCAGAAAGTCAAGAAACCGCTCCAGGACCTGCGGCTGGTTTGCTACTACGGGTGCCTGCTGACCCGGCCCCCGGACGTGACCCGCGCCAAGGATCCTGAAAACCCGACGGATATGGACGAATTGATGGAGGCCCTAGGCGCCACGGTCCTGGACTGGTCCTATAAAACGACCTGCTGCGGCGCCGGGCATTCCCTGAGCCGTCCGGACATCGTCCACGAATTGAGTGGAAACCTTGTCAATCACGCTCATCAGGTAGGGGCGGACGTGATCGCTGTCGCCTGCCCACTGTGCCACATGAACCTGGACGCCCGCCAATTCCAGATGGATGTTTCCGCTCCCATGCCCATCCTTTATTTCACCCAGTTAATGGCCATAGCCCTCGACCTCCCCCCCAAAGCAGCTGCGTTGAATAAAAATGTGGTGGATCCTTTCCCCGTATTCAAAGAAAAGGAACTGCTTGACACCTCCTGAGTGACAAACCGCGGGAAGGGAATGACCTCCAAAATCCGCTTTACAGCGACGAGTGAGGATGTCTTATGATCCCCCAAAGAAATCATTCCAGCGACTCTTTAGAATATTTCGACAGGGTAGTTGATCAGGCCTGGGACCAAATATCAACGACATATGACGTTCACGCGCCTTGTCCCACCATTGAATCTCTGTTCCGGAAAGTAAACATATGCTCACCCAGCGAAGCAGCCGAAAAGGTCGTGACCAATATGCTCCTGGAGACCGTAGAAAAAGTGGACCGCTATTCAAATTGGTATACAAAACCCGCCTGCGAGTTCGGATTGACCTCAGTTTGGAACTGTGAAGAGAAGTGCCACCAATGGATATTGACCATGGAATCCTACATCCGCTGGATCAGCGTGATCCACAACATCCAGACGGTGATCAAGAAGAACAAAGGGGTGCTGCAGGGAATCCTGCTCGTGGATGAACTCATGAATGAGGAAAAAACGGAACGATGCGTCGTCGCTCACTGCGGGTGCGTACCGCCGCGTTTCATCAAGATTAAGGTATCCATGTTGGATGAAGCCAACATCGTCTGTGATGCCTGCCAGCATCCTTTTGTATATTGAGGACCCGGGCAGGATCAGGCCGGTAAAGGGACAATCAGGAGGCTGAGATGTTAGTCAGAGATCGCATGACCCCGGACCCCACCTGCGGGTATCCGGACATGCCCGTTACGGAAGCGCAGTCATTGATGCGGGATAAGGGCGTCCGCCACCTCCCCATCGTGGACGACAAGGAAAAGTTGGTGGGGTTGATCACGCAGCGCTCGCTGCTCAGTGCCCTCCCTTCGGATGTGAGCAATTTCAGCCGGTTTGAGATCAGCTATACTCTGGCCAAAATCAAAGTGGACACAGTGATGGTCAAAGACGTGATCACCATCGAGGAGGACATCCCCATCGAAACCGCCGCCCGCGTCATGGCGGATCACAAGATCGGCTGCCTCCCCGTCATGAATGGCAGAGATCTGGTGGGGATCATCACGGACAGCGACCTCTTCAATACCATGGTCTCACTCCTGGGGTCCCGCCGCAAAGGGACGAGGGTGACAGTCCTCCAGCCGGACCGCGTGGGGGAGGTGGCGAGATTGACCAACGCCATTGCAGAGGAGGGAGGGTACCTTTCGGTTTGCGTCGGTTATTATCCGAAGGATATTACCGATTCCTGGGTCTCCGTGTGCAAGGTGTTAAACCTGGAAAGGGATAAGCTGCAAGAGGTAATCAACCAATTAGAAGGCACAAAAGTCTTAGATATTCGAGAAATATAACGAGGATCACTCATGGTAGATGACCGAAAAAATCCACAGGGCGCAGTCTTAGTGGTCGGCGGCGGGATCGGAGGCATGCGGGCAGCGTTAGATCTCGCCGAAGCCGGCCTGCAGGTGTATTTGATTGAGCGGGAACCTGGTTTAGGAGGGCGGGTGGCCCAACTGGGATTTATGTTTCCCACCCACGACTGCGTGCTTTGCCGCGGCACATCGGACCACGGCTACGGCTGCACCCGGCCGTCCATCTCCCCCGCCCTAATGGATCACAACCGGCACCCGAACATCGAGGTCATGACGCGCACTGAAATGGTGGGGGCTTCCGGACAGGCCGGCGATTTCCGGGTCACCCTGGATCACCAGCCCCGCTATGTGGATGTCGACCGCTGCACCAACTGTGGATTGTGCGCCATCTCCTGCCCGGAGCGCTTACCCAGTGAATTCCAGGAATCCCTTGTCACCCGCATGGCCATCCATAAAAGCGCTCCCCGCTCCCTGCCCAACACCTATTACATCGATAAGGGCGAATATTGTGAATCCTGCCGGAAATGTGAACAGGTCTGCCCCACGCAGGCCATCAACCTCGACGAAGTGAACTACCAGGAAACGATCGGCGTCTCCGCCATCATCCTTGCCCTGGGATATAAACTCACCGATCCCCGCGAGTTGGCGGAATTCGGCTACGGCCGCTACCTCAATGTGGTCCACAGCATGCAGTACGAACGCTATGTCAGCCGCTCCGGACCCACGGAGGGTCTGGTCCTCCGCCCCTCCGATAACAAACCGCCAGAACGCATCGCCTGGCTGCAGTGTATCGGGTCCCGGGACCAGGATCACCCCTACTGCTCTTCCATCTGCTGCATGTACGCCACCAAAGAGGCCGTGCTCGC
>JAGXKM010000044.1 GCA_018335275.1 Anaerolineales bacterium
TTACATCCTCATGCACGCTATGGGGGCCAATATGGCCGGACAATTGGGGAGTGTGATCGCGGGGGGATTGCTGCTGGCCCTGGTTTCAGGGGTGACATAACGCGGTTCAGACACCCTCTCGGGGGCGGACCCCAGCCGAACGCAGCGGGGGTGGGGAAGTGGCAGGTGGAAGATCTCCCTTCGCAAAGTCAGTCCTGTTTCCCGTTTCTTTAGACCTCTTTCAAAATCACCCGCGCGTCAACGATTTTGACCCCTTTGCCTTGTTCATACACGAGGCAGGGATTGGCGTCCGTTTCAGCGATATCATCGCCCAGATCAGCGGCCATCTCTGAGTAGCGGCTGAGGGTTTCCGCCAAAGCTTCACGATCCAGGGGCCCTTTGCCGCGGGCGCCTTCAAGGATGGCGGCGGCGCGAATTTCTCCTAGCATACTGGCCGCTTCCGAGTTGGATACCGGGGCCACGCGGAAGGTGGTGTCTTCCAGGACTTCCACAAAAATTCCCCCCAGTCCAAACATCACGGTGGGCCCAAAGGTGGGGTCATTTACAGATCCGATGATCACCTCGGTGCCCTCCGCGGCCATCTCCTGGACGGCGACTCCCTCGATCACGGCATCCGCCTTGTACTGCTTGGCGTTTTTGAGAAGGCTTTGATAGGCTGCGGACAATTCCTGAGCGTTCTGGATGCCCACCTTCACACCTCCGGCGTCGGATTTATGCAAGATGTCGTGGGAGACGATTTTCAGCACAACCGGGTATCCCACGTCTTGAGCGGCGTCGAGGGCTTCCTCTTCCGATCTGGCAAGGCGGGTGTCAACGACGGGAAGGTCGTAGGCTGCAAAGATTTTCCGGGATTCGATTTCCGTCAAGCCCGTCCGACCGCGTTCGCGGGCCTGGGCAATCACCTCCCGGGCCGTCTGGGAATCGTTGCTGTTTTCAGAGGAGGTCAGAACGGGGCCGGGAGAGCCATACCGTCCGTGGTCCCGGAGGGCGGCCAGGGCGTTGACGGCCAGATCGGGGGAATTGTAGGCAGGGATGCCGTGTTCGATCAACCATCTGCCGGCCTCCAGGGCAGAATCGCCGCCCACCAGGGAGACGATGATGGGTTTGTCCTTTATGCCAGTTTCTTTCACAGCGCGGTGAACGCCTTTTACTATCTCTACCAGATCCAACAATTGCGTTTCACAGATGATGACGACCAGCCCGTTGACCCAGGGATGCGAAAAAGCCAGCTTGGTGGTTTGGTGAAACCTTTCCGTGTTCGCCATGCCGGTCAGATCGACCGGGTTTTTCGCGGCCCCATAGTCAGGCATGTAGTCCATGAGCCCTTCCTGCAAGTCCTGGGGGATTTCTGTGGCAGGGATGCCGAATCGCTCCGCTGCGTCTGAGGCAAGGACTCCCACGCCCCCTCCGTTGGTGAGGATGGCGAGGTTGTCGCCGCGCATCGAGGGTTGCAGGGTCAGGGCGAGGGTGCGGTCAAAGAAATTGTTCACATCGCTAGCCTGGATGACACCGGCTTGTTTGAAGGCGGCTTGATACACTTTGGTGGCCCCGACCAGTGACCCGGTATGGCTGGCCGCGGCCGCGGCTCCGCGTTTCGAAGATCCCGCTTTGAGAGCAAGGATGGGTGTATCGATCTGGCGGCAGGTTTCGATGAAGCGGCGGCCTTCGTTGATGGTTTCAATATATAAAGAGATACACTTCGTGGCTTCGTCGTCTCCCATAAACTCGATCAGATCAGAAAACTGGATATCTGACATATTTCCAATCGATATCATTTCGTTGAAGCCAATCCCGCGAGTGTAGGTAGCTGCGTCCATGGCCACAAGAAGCGCGCCGCTCTGGGAAATGAGGGATGCCTGCCCAGGAAGGGGGAGGAACCCGGCAAAGGAGGCGTTCATGTTTTCCTTATTGGAGAGGATGCCCACTATGTTTGGGCCCAGCAAGCGCACCCCGTAGCTTTTCGCGGTGTCGACTATTTGTTCTTCCAGCTCTTCTTTCCCGACCTCGCTGAATCCCGAGGTGATGACCAATAGGGCTTTGACCCCTTTCTTGCCGCAATCTTCAGTTATACCGAGGACATATTTTGCAGGAACGACGATGATAGCCGCATCAACATTTTCAGGCACATCTGTGATGTTTGGGTAAGCTTTCAGCCCCTGAATTTCTTCGCTTTTTGGGTTGATTGGATAGACATCCCCTTGATAACCGCTTTCTATAAGGTTGTGAACCACGGCATAGCCGATTTTTTCAGAATTGTTTGAGGCGCCGATCACGGCGATGGAGGTGGGATGTAGTAGGGCTTGCAAGTGGTCGGACTTCATAATTTCTCCTTGTTAGAGTTCTTTCGTGGTGCGTTCTGTAATATTAAACCATTTGTGAGCTGAGCGCAATCTTATCTTACGGAAGTGTCCCGAAATCAAGTTTACCTGTCAATCTTAGGACAATCATTTGTTGCATAATAGGCCACGGAAATCAGATTTGAGTTCGTTCGACATCCTTGATCCAGGGCTGACGAAGTGGTTCCTTATGGGGTTTAGTTTTCGGCCAAAACCGTGTATACTACACATCGTCTTATCGGTTCAACCCGAGATGACGACGTTTTTCACATCATGTCTGAACCGGTTGTCTGCTATCGCAGGAAAGCTGAGTTTTCAGCATAGACGGAGAAACCAAGGATAGATGAGCATCATTTTGAGAGAGAACCTGGTTCCCCTCTGGATGTATGGGTTTGCAAAGCCTGGATCTGTGTCGAGGTGCACACCTATCCATCTTCGCGATATGTCTTTCTCCTCTTAAAATCTGCATCTACCCAATCTAACCAAAGGAGTGTAAAGGTGACAATTGAACAAGCGCTGGTCTACGCAGTCATAGGACTTACCCTTGCGATGCTCGCCTTTGAAGTCTGGCGTTACGATTTGGCGGCGCTCACGGGTATGATCCTCCTTGTCCTGTTGGGGACAATCACCGTCGATGAAGCCTTTGCTGGGTTCGGTCACCCGGCTGTGGTGACCATTGCAGCCGTGCTAGTGGTCAGCCGCGGGCTGCAGAACACCGGGGTCACGGACCAGGTTGCGCGCTGGATGACCCATGTCGGAAAGGGGTTGGGGCTGCAATTAGCCGTGCTGTGCAGCCTGATCGTGGTTAGTTCAGCCTTCATGAATAACATCGCAGCGCTGGCTATCTTCATCCCTGTGGCAGTTCGGTTAGCGATGAAAAGCGATCGCCCGACCTCGCTCTACCTGCTGCCGATGGCTTTCAGCTCACATTTCGGAGGGTTGGTCACGCTTATCGGCACCCCCACAAATCTCATCGTCTCCGGCCTGCGGATGGAGTACCTTGGAGATCGTTTCGGCATGTTTGCCTTTGCCCCGGTGGGTTTGAGCATATCCGTGGTGGGCGTGCTCTTCATAACACTGGTGGGATGGCGCCTGACCCCGCGGCGTCAGGGTCAGACGGACGTCGACGAAGAGTATGAGATGGCTGATTACCTCACTGAGATCGTCGTGTGCCCCGGCTCCAAGTTGACAGACTTGCGCCTGAGAGAAATCAACACGGTTACCGATGCCCAATTTTGGATCGCTGCGATTCTACGAGACGGGGACCGGATCTCTAATCCCACGGGGACCGAACGACTTCGCGCAGAGGATGACCTGTTGGTCAGGGGAGGAGCTTCTGACATACGACAACTGATCTACGATACCGGGGTAGAACTGAGGGAAGCCAAGCCCATTGAGGAGGGAAACGGCAGTACAAGTGCGCAACAGCCGACCAACCTGTGGGAAGACCTGAAAGCGCGGATTAACTCCGACGACATAGATACCATCGAGGTCGTTGTCAGCCCGGATTCGCTGATGGTCGGCAAGACAGCGCGCACACTGAATTTACGGGAACGTTACGGCGTCAATTTGCTGGCGATCTCTCGTTATAATGAAAGCCTTAGGCGGCCGGTGGGCTCAACCCCTTTTCGGCCTGGAGACGTGCTGCTGTTGCAGACCCATCACCAGCATCTGTCCGAGGCCCTTCACGACTTGGGTTGTTTACCTTTGGCGGAACGCGAACTGAACCTGGAACCGCGTAACCTTATCCTGGGGATCGGGATCTTTGTCGCAGCATTGGTCACGGCAAGCCTGAATATCCTGCCGGTTCCGACAGCTATGATGTCTGCCGCCATCGCCATGGTGATGACCGGCGTTCTGACCCTGCGCGAGGCCTACCGCAGTGTGCAGTGGCCGATTGTGATATTGCTGGGATCGATGCTCTCGCTGGGCGTGGCGCTGGAGCAAACGGGAGGAGATCAACTCATCGCCAACCAGATCTTAAAGGCTTCAAGTTTCGCATCGCCTGCCGTCCTGCTGGTCGCCATCATGCTGGCGACGATGATGCTCTCCGATATCGTCAACAATGCGGCTTCCGTGGTGTTAATGGCGTCCATTGCAGTCAACGTTGCGCGCGGGTTGGGCGTGTCACTGGATCCCTTCCTGGTCGCTGTTGCAGTAGGCGGGGCGTGCGCTTTCCTGACGCCAGTGGGACACGAGGCTAATGTGTTGGTCTTCGATGTCGGCGGCTACGAGTTTGGGGACTATTGGCGGCTGGGATTACCCTTGGAGCTGCTCATTACCGCGGTCACTGTGCCTATCTTGCTGCTCTTATGGCCCCTCTAAACCACCCGGCTTCAAAGCCCGTGTAGTCGTTTAGATCAAGACGGCACAGCGTCCAGAGAAAGCTGGCCCGGTATCCTCAGAAGGGTGCTTGGGAAAGGTCATCTTGACAGTTGTGCCGCTTGCTTCGTGCGCAGGCACATTCACTGATTTTTTATCTTTGGCGAGGTTCTCTAAAGGGTTTCTGGCCCTGTTTTTGCGCCGGTAGCGATTCCCCCTGATGTACTTCCGGCTGTACACAAAGCTTGAATCACTCCTCCAGGTCTAATAGTGCCTGGGCTCCCGACAGGGCCTTGAGTAAATCACGGCGTTTCAGAGCCCGCTTGATATCGGTTTCAACCATGCCAGCTCTGTCATTGGCTGTTTTGGTTAACACCTCGTTCCATGTTCCGCTCTGGACCGGGCTGTGCTGTACCCGCCAGCGCTCCACCCAAATGGGCAGTTCCTCCCGGTTGGTTATCTGAGAGTGGGTGACGGTCTTGGTCACCCCGTAGGACTCTACCCGCATCTCTTGTTCTTTATATTCTGGTTTGATTGGACAAACTTCCATGCAGGCGCCGCATTTAATGCAATAGTAATCGGCTAACACCAGATCGCCCGTTTCCTCGTCGATATGCAGGGCCCGGGTAGGGCAGATGTCGGCACAGGCGAGGCACCCTTCGACGCATAGATCACGACGAAGCTCCACTTTACCCTGCCAGGGCATCGTGACCTGGAAAGCCCCATCGCTCGCCACTTCGCATTGGCGGCAGCGGATGCAATGTTCGTCATCGACTACCAACGTCTCTTTCTGTTCATCAAAACTGATAACATCGGTAGGGCAGTTATCGATCACGAAGTCTTTCCTGCTCCAATCAAATTCTTCCTGGTTAAAATTCGTGGCCTGGATCAGCTCTGGGAAGGTTTCGTGCACCCGCATCGGGTTTTCCGGTTCTCCGTTGATCTTCAGAGTGATGGCATTTGTGGGGCACATGATTTCGCAGATGCCGCAAAAAACACACGCCTCTGCGTCGATATCGACAGCTTGCTTTTCGACCAAACGGCCGTCCTCAATACTGCCCTCTACGTGGATGACTGCGTCCTTGGGGCAGACCAGAGGGCCCAGTTGGCATCCCACACAACGTTCCAGGTCCCATTCCATCCTATAGCGCCGCGTCACCATAGCACGCTTCAGGATAATGTTATGCTCGGTGGCGGTTTTTTTTGTTATGCCTCGTCCAGCCATTCCCTCTCCTAATGTGTACTAATCTCGGCAGGCCTCTGTTATTTTTTCTAGGTTCAGGTTGTAGATACGCACAACCATTATGTCTGGCCCGGCAATGTGTGAACTGCGCAGCCCGGGTTGTAAATGCGCCGTTATGACGCCACTTTCAAGGCCGAAAGGTGTTCCAGCATGTCATCTACCTCGCTGCGGATGCGACCTCGATCCTGGGTGCCAATCTTTATAAAACGTATGCGCCCAAGTTCCATGTCAACTTCACCCAACACCTGGTTTAATAGTCGGATTTTAAAACTGCTGACAAAGGAGCCGCGTTGGAAGTGACACTCGTCCACTGCGCAACCGCAGACAAGCACCCCGTCGAACCCTGAATCCAGGGCCTGGAGCGCCATTTCCGGATCAATGCGCCCGGTACACGGGATGTGGATGATGTTCACGTTCTCGGGGTAACTCTCTAGAAGCGCGACATCTGCGTCCACTCGCAGCGCCCAATCACACACGAAAACAGCCATGCGGGGATGGCCGTTTGCCTCCGGAAGGCTGATTTGGGCCCTGACGTCTTGATTACTTACGCCCGGCCTTGAGATCGCGCCCATGGGGCACGCACCGACACAAATGCCGCATCCCATACAGGCATTTGCGTTCACCTCGGAGATCCGTTTCGTGTCTCCGTTGGTTCCTTTTTCCACCAGGCGCGGTGCCTCGTAAGGGCAGGCCATCGCGCAAACGCCGCAGCCGGAGCACAGCTCTTCGTCGACCGAGACGGTCTCCAGGGGTGATTCGTACCCGGCCTCCACGGCCAGCTCTTTGACAGCGCTGATGACACTGGAGATGTGAATCTCCTGCGGACAGGCTGAATAACACAGGTCGCAAGCGGAACAGAGCCACGTCGTTGGGCTTTCAAAGGCTTCCTGGCGCATATCCATCATCACCATGCGCAGCAAGCGCCTGGGGTTGAACCTGGGTTCCTTCTTCTGTTGGATCATGCATGTGCTGACGCACGTGCCGCATGCATAGCAATCCTCAATATGTTCCCCACCAGGAATGGCACGGACCTGGTCAGCGAAGGATGTATGTTGAGAATTTTGATCGGCCATTAAGGAAACTCCTAACACCCTCTAGTCATGAAAAGAGGCGTCGATGATTGTTGTGTCCGTGCTGTCGGTTAAGTTGATGCTGGATCCTGTGTTCCATGCCCCAGGGCGATTTTTTCTGCAAATGATGCTGCTTCTTCGATTTGCGGGACCTCGCGCATGCGGCGGGCTCTTTTCTCCATGTAGGGCTGTAGTTTCTCGATCTCCTCCTGCAATTCTTCCTCGGGTATCGAATCCAGCACATCTTGCATCTCGTTGACCACTCTGGCGTACTTGTCGCCTTCAGCCGCGCTGATCCACTCAATCCGGAAGCGGCCGGAGGTCATCCCTACTCTTTCAAATTGCTTTAACATCCTCTTGGCCCGCTTTGCACCGACGCGCTGCCCGGTGATGTAGTGGCAGTCCTGGGGATGGCACCCGGAGAAGAGAACTGCTCCTGCGCCCAATCGGAAGGCCTCGTAGATGAAGTCGGCGTCCATACGGGCCGAGCACATCACACGCAAACCCCGCTCGTTGGCTGAATAATCAAAGTGACTGACCCCGGCAAGGTCGGCACCGCCGTAGGAGCACCAGTGGCAGCGAAAAGCCAGGATTTTCTCCTCCGGTTTATCGGCCAGCAGCGTCTGAATCTGGGCCAGGATCTGGGCATCCGTGAAGTGCAGCTGGGTAATCGCGTTGTGGGGGCATTCCGCCACGCAGCCGCCGCATCCATGGCATTTGGCGGTCACAATTTCAGGGGCTTTGCCCTCTTCATAGAGGATGGAGCCGTATGGACAGGCCCGGACGCAAACGCCGCATTTCTTTCCTTCAGCGCTGATGCACCGGTCTTCCCAGACCACGGCTACCGTGGGTTCGATTTCCCATTCCTCCGAGTGGACCACCCGTCCGGCTCGCGCAGCTGCACCCGCTCCTTGCGCCACGCTGGAGGGGATGTCTTTTGGCCCCTGGCATGCGCCGGCCAGAAAGATGCCGTCGGTGGGCGTGTCCAGCGGCCGTAATTTCGGGTGATATTCCATGAACCATCCGCCGGGGCTTTGGGTAATGTTGAGCACGGAGCTGATGGTGTCCGCATCAGGCTGGGGGATTGCGGCCTGGTTCAGCATGACCATGTCATACTCACGTTCTGTGACGCGGCCCAAGTCTCGATCTTCCGAATGAACGAACACATTCTGGGTTTCAGGATCCTCGGTGATCAGGCCGGGACGGCCCTGGATGAAACGGATACCCAACTTTCGGGCCCGGTCGTAGAACTCCTCGTACCCCTTGGAGGGTGTGCGTATGTCTATGTAATAAACGCTGAGCTCCATATCGGGATAGGCCTGCTTCAGCAGAACCGCGTTCTTGATCGCATACATGCAGCAGAAGTTGGAACAGGAGGGGTTGAATCTCTTATCCCGGGACCCGACGCAGTTGATGATGGCGATGCTTTCTGGGTTCTTTCCATCAGAAGGGCGGATCAGGTTGCCGCCGGTCGGTCCAGCGGAGTTATTGAGGCGCTCCATCTCCATGGCTGTGATCACATTCGGGAAACGACCATAGCCGTACTCGGTCATCGCTGAGGGATCGAAATGGTTGAAACCTGTGGCGATAACGATGGACCCTATGTCCTCCCAAACCAACTTGTCCTCCATGCTGAAGTCAATTGCGTCCAGCTCGCCGCAGGCCTCGACACATTGATAGCATTCGATGCAGGAATCCATGTCGATGTTATAGACAAGAGGCACGGATTGGCTCATCGCCACATCGATGGCCTTGCGGGGGGCTATGTTCAGCTCAAAATAGTTGGGGACTTCAATAGGGCAGACTTCTGCGCAGTCGCCGCATCCATTGCAGCGGTCCTCAAAGACGAACCGGGCTTTCTCGCGCAGTTGGGCTTTAAAATTACCCACAAACCCTTCTACTCGCTCAACTTCTGTATATGTTCTTACATCCACTTTGGGGTGACGCGACGCGTCAACCATTTTGGGTGCAAGTATTCAAATACTACAGTCCATCGTGGGGAAGGTCTTGTTCAGCTGGGCCATCACCCCTCCGATGGTGGGCTCTTTCTCGACTAAGATGGTTTCGACCCCCTGATCCGCCAGGTCTAAGGCAGCGTTAATGCCCGCTACGCCGCCGCCCACGACCATCGCTTTCTGGGTCACGGGGACCTTAATCATATCCAGCGGGGTCAGGAACCTGGCCTTGGCAACAGCGGCTGCTGTCAGGCTCTTCGCTTTCTCCAGGGCCTCTTCCGGATGATGCCCGTGGGCCCAGGTGCACTGCTCGCGGATGTTGGCCATCTCCATCAGAAAGGGGTTTAGACCCGCTTCTTTGACCACAGCGCGGAAGGTTGGCTCGTGCATGCGCACGGAACAGGCAGACACAACCACTCGATTTAAGTTGTGTTTCTGGATTTCCTCTTTGATGAGACTCTGACCGCTGTCCGCGCAGGCGTACATTGTGTCGACAGATCGCACGACGTTAGGAAGCGTGGCTGCGTACTCGGCAATCTCGCGCGGATCGACAACCCCGGCAATGTTGCTGCCGCAGTGACACAGGAAGACACCGATGCGAATCTCATTGTTTCCGTTGTCTCCAACCATAAATTGATCCTCCAGTAAAAATTTAATGCCCGGACCTGTGTGGGCGGTTGAAAGAAAATCTTTGTAACCGTTAGCGCAAGTGTGACCAGATCGTCGAACATACTTTTGTTCGCGATGACCTGATCGCGCATGAAGGTCCGGGCTTTATCGCTTAGATGGTGTCAGGGCCTTCGGTGAGGGCTGATCATCTCAAGATTTCTTCCCGGGCGAGCTTGCGCCGGGACCGTTGGGCTCTTCGGTCGGGGGTGGTCTTTTCCAGGGCGTCCTTAGGGCACCATTTCACGCACTGTGGGCCATCCTCTTCCCCCTCGCAGAGGTCACATATTTCCGCCAATTTGGTGCGCGGATTGATGGAGATTGCCCCAAAATCGCAGGCCTCGATACACCAGGCACAGCCGTCGCAAAGCGCAGTATCCACCTTGATCACGCCGGTCTTCGGGTCTTGCTTAAGGGCGTCACGCGGGCACGCTATCGCACACGGCGCGTTTTCGCAAGTCCGACAGGCCACCGTTGTGATCAGGATTTTGTGATCCCGGACCATGCGAATCCGGCTCCGGAAGGTGTTAAATTCTCCCGTTTTGGCATAGGAACACACATACTCGCATATCTGACATCCTATGCATTTATCGGGGTCACAGGTAATATACTCGTGTTTTGAAGTTGAGGGAAGGGGCATGATTATCTCCTATACACCAATATCTTCAGCAACATCCTCCATCCCCAGTTCAACCAGTTTTTCCTTGGGGATCAAACCATCTGGGGTCCAGCCTTTGGCTTCGTAGTAGAGGTCTTTGAGGTATTCCAATTCTTCATCCGTGACGACAGACTCGGCTGAAGGTCCTTTCGTCATTTCCTCGTGCTTCCAGCGGTAGGGCAATTTGTCATCATCCCGTGTCCACCCTTCCCGGATATTGAAAGCCTTTTTGATCGTATGGGCCCGCTCCCCAATCAGATCCACGTCATCGTAATCAAAATCCCAGCCGGTTGTGGCGTTGATCAGCTTCGCAATGGCTGGCCAGGCTCCTTCTCGATCAGCCTTGCCGGTGAAACAGCGGCGGATGAACTTGCACAGGGGCAGCGTGTCATAGACCGCGGCGTACTCCTCTGTGCCCTTGGCTAACTTGCCGCGGGTCTCGTCGACGCTGAAGCGGTCGACCTGTCCTTTGATGTCTGGATCGTAGGCTGCTGTCCGATTATGACAACCCCCACGCGTTCCAACGGACAGGCCGAGGGCAAAAGTTTTAAGAGCGCGCGCATCGTAACCCGGTGTCTCCAGCCCTTTGATGTTCATGGCCCACTTATACGATTCCATATCGCGTTCCTCGTCCAACAGGGTGCTGGCACGCTGGGTTCCATCAGCCAGGAGGTCACCCATATAGCCGTCGCGGTGGGCGATCATCTCTGTCAGTTTCACCATGGCCATACCGCTGCCGAAATTGGCCTCAAAGCCTTCGGGGTACCGCTCGCATTCGAAGTCTTCTTTTGTGAAGATGCCCCGTTCGTAACACTCCATTGCCCAGCTGATGGTCACGCCGGTGCTCATGGTGTCCATTCCCAGTTCGTTGCAGTTGGTGATGGCCTTGATCGCGGCTTCCATGTCGTTCACGCCGCAGTTCGACGATAGCGCAAAGAGGGATTCATATTCGATATGGGACATCGCTTCCGCGTAAGGCCCTTCCTTCACCCATCCCACCTGTTCGCAGGCGATGGGGCATTGGGCACAGGCAATGGTCTTGGCCTTGTAGTGTTCATGAAGATACTCGCCGCTGATCAGCTCAGCGTCTTCAAAAACACCTTCCTGATAATTCTTGGTTGGCAATAACCCCAGTTTGTTCATGTTGAGCACGTTGGAGGTGGTGCCCAGGATGCGGTACTTCTGAGTGTGGGGACCTTGGGCGGCCTCAAGGATGTCCAGGGACAGCCTGAGCAGCTCCTCAGAATCAGCTACTTCAACTCCATGGGTCCCGCGCATTGAGAGGCCTTTCAACTTTTTAGAACCCCAAACCGCGCCGTGACCTGTGCGGCCCGCCTTCCGACCGTCGTTGCTGACATTGGAGATGCGCCCCAGGTTTTCCCCGGCTGGTCCAATACACGCTGTACGCACCTGGTCATCCCCGAACTCATCCCGGATTGCGCTCTCGGTCTCTGTGGTACCGAGGCCAAGCAAGTGGGATGCATCTCTGAACTCGACCATGTCATCATCCACAAAGACGGTAACCCAGTCCTCACTGGCCCCGTGGATGACGATACCATCCCATTCTGCGCGTTTAAAGGAAGTGGAAAACCAGCTGCCCGATAGGCTGTCGCCGATGAAGCCGGTCAAGGGGGATTTGGAGGCCAATCCGAATTTCCCTCCCACGGGCACGGGTGTGCCAGCGAAAATACCGTTTGCCAGGCAGATCGGATTCTCCGCTGATAGCGGGTCACAGCCGGGCGTAATATTCTCCCAGCACAGGCGGGTAGCCATCGAAACACCGCCGATATATGTCTGATACCATTTTTCGGGCTTTGATTCGAGCCAGGATTTTCTCTCGCTCAGGTCAATATGCAATATTTTCCCACTGTAACCGTGCATCTCTTAACCTCCTGCTGACATCGACATCAAGACGAGTTTGTCTCCATCACGAATGCTTTCATCCATCTGATGGGGCTGAACCATACGGCGTCCGTTCAGGTTGAGGATGTTGGGGGACTGCAGCGTCTCGCCGTCGATCTTGATCACATCCCCCATCATTTCCGGATGTCTTTGGGCCAACTCCCGCACAACGTCTCGAAAGGACGCATTATCCTGTAATGATAAAGTGATAATTTTCTCCCCTGCAATGATCCGGGGGAGTCCAAACAGCTCAATATTTACCTGCATTCTTGTCTCGTTCATCTAATAATCTTCCCCTGTACCCATAAGTAAAAAGTTCCAATCTGAGTTTAAAACGACCGGAACTGGGTAGTTGGTTATATTAAGACGGGTATAGGGCATCAGATTGGGTTTGACCATGTTCAAAGACGGTGGAAATATACCATTAAATAAAACCTCTACCAGAAGGAATTTTATCATATTTAATAGGCTTTTTCAAACTTTTTTCACTATGGCTGACATTAATGTAAACTTCAGCTGGGGCTTTTTGTACCCTCCAGCTTCTCGTAAACCTGTTTATGTGAGTGTATTATAACTTAGATTGAATTCAGCAGTGCTATTTTGATTGCGCCCGGGAAGATGTCTTGATTTCCAGAGCCCGAAAGGTGTTTTTCCGGCCTGCTAATAATGACGTTGACGAGTGAAGGCCAAGGTTAAACAACGGCAGCTGCCCGGACTAAAAAATTGCCGTTGAGCTTGCCCGACATCACCTCAGTCAACGGCAAAGAAGATGGTCCGCAGGGCAATATACGACACGTACAGCAGCGTCAGGTACACAGCGCCCCTCTTGCCAATTTTTCCCCTTTTGAACCAGAGGAAGACCCACAACAACACCCCCGTGACAACCTCCCAGGGCAAGTCCCACTGCAACAGAGGGGCAGGCACCCAATAGGAGGAAAGCATCGCTCCACCGCCAATAGCCACCAGCGGGTTTGTGACATTACTCCCAACCAGAGTTCCCAGTGGAATACCAGCATCGCCATTATTAATACCGGAAACAGCTGTGATCAACTCTGGAAGCGCTGAGGCCAGGCCCAGTGTCACCACCCCGAGCAAGGAACCACCGATCCCGGTTTGTTCCACGGTGAATTCAGTGATTTGCAGGGCCACCATGGCACTGATGATGGTGATAGACAGCGAAAAAAGGGCAATACCCCCATCACGCCACGCCTGGCGTGCATTCTGAGGCACACCTTCTGGCACTTGTCCATCGGGAGAGAAGCCATTATCTTCTTCCTGGTAATGCTTCCGCTCATCACGATATAAATAGTACATGTAGCCAATAAACGTTCCAAACAATATCAAACCATCCAGGCGCGAATAGGTGCGATCCCAGGCCAATACAATGCACATCAGCGTGGTCCCGATCATCGGCCCCATGCTTTTCCACATGAAATAACGTTTATACTGCAAAGAGCCGGCAATAAAGATGACAATGGCCAGGATCAAAGTCTGCTGCACCACATCCGAGCCGATGTTGGAGCCAAGCACCACAGCGGAACCAATCTTGTAATCTAATTTATTGGTCAGAATCCCTACTGACGCGGTCAGGTGCGACGCAATCTCAGGGATGCTCGTGGCCAAAGCGACGACAGTTGCACCCATAAATGTCGTTGACAGGCGGAAGAATCCGGCCAATCCGGTTAACTTCTTAACGGCGACATTGGAGCTGAACACCAGCAGCGCAACTGAAGCCAATCCAGCTAAGATCACGACCAGTAAACTTACTTGCACACCAAACAAAATCACAAAAACCCTCCTGTATGATTGCCTTATATACACACAAAATCGCCTTGAGGCAGTTATAGTTCAGCTGTCTCGAGGCGTTTGAATTACCGTTAACTCAGGAATTCAGCTCAAGTTAGCATACATACTGTGACCCCTCAGGATCATCTAGATATGGATCCGAAGGTATTGCGTCTTCAAGAAACGTTAACCAACACCTTGAATCGTCATAGCGTCCATCACAGAAATGAGCACTATCCAGACCCCGTGATTTTCGATTATCACGCGACCTCACAAATTTTATATTAAAACGCGCGCTTGTCAACCTTTAAAATTATGTCTTTTACCACACCATCAGCAAATCAGTGAAACCAGCTTCCTGAACAAGCAATTTGCTTATTATCGATGCATATTCCCTGTGGTCTTCCAGGAAAAGAATATCTCACCTCGGAATTGGCATTTGCCATGTCTGCAGGGAGGCTGAAAACTCCCCCCACTGCTTCGATCCTGCTGTGGAGCAGCCCTGCAGCGATCATGGGGAGGAATTTGGTGAAAATATAACCATTTGATGTGGAGGTTGAAACCTTCGCTGCCGACAATGGGGATGGATCATTCACTTGCAGGAAAGCGCAGACCGGTGACAGCTTCAAAGTTTACCGGCGTTACCCTCCGATAGGCTGGCTATTCCAGCCCCGGATGATTAAAAATATTGCTTTCTGTTTTTGATTATTTGCGGCGAATGAAGGAGTCAGCTTCCAATGAGGTGCACCGCTGCGATCACAGGTGCGAAAAGCGAGGAAACCAGCGACATCACTGTAATCAGGGTGTTCAGCGAGGGACCAGCAGTATCCTTGAAGGGGTCTCCTACCGTATCGCCCACCACGCTGGCTTTGTGCGATTCTGAACCTTTGCCCCCGAAAAAGCCGGACTCAATGTACTTTTTAGCGTTGTCCCACAGCCCGCCGGCATTGGCCATCAGGAGGGCGAAGATGATCCCGGTGAAGATGGCTCCACCCAGAAAGGCGCCTAAAGCTTCCGGTCCCATTACAAATCCGACCATCAACGGCAGCAGCACAGCCAAAAAAGCCGGTCCTACCAGGGAAGCCAACGCACCCTGCGAAGCCAGGCTGACGCAGGCCTCATAATCCGGAACCACAGTCCCGGCCAGTATGCCTGGCTCCGCTTTAAACTGCCTTCTGACCTCAGCAATCATGTCAAATGCGTTTCTGGTCACCGAAA
>JAGXKM010000166.1 GCA_018335275.1 Anaerolineales bacterium
ACAGACCTAGAAGCTTATACTCACCAGAAGACCTAGAAACACGAGAGCAATCAAACCCGCGGGGACCAAGCCGATCAACGTCCACATCCTGGTTTCATTGGCTGTCTTGGGCGCTTCCCGCAGGGAGAGGATCATCAACGCTAAACTCACAAAGGGGATGGGCAGTGTCAGCCATGCGGCGAGATGCAGCCGTTTGGCTTTCTTTGAAGGCTCCAAAACCCGGCCATAATCTTCGCTGATGGGATATTCCTTTCCACAGCGGCTGCACCGGGCCCAAACTTCACGGTACGTCCCCATGGGAATAAGGAAATTAGCCTTAACTTCCACGTCTATTTGGCGCAGATTAAGTTCTCCCTTTTGGGAGCACAATGGGCATTCAGTAAGAACGCTCTCACTGCCGACTTCCCGGTACTTATAGGTGGGGCGCACAGCCTAACCTCCTCGAATGATTGCTTTCCGCCATCAACTTGCTGGAGTGGCCAGAATGTCTGTACAGCAACCGTGCCTGAATTGTACTCGATTAGACAGCGTCTCAGACATGATTGGCTGATGATCAGATTGCGCGGCGCGTCATTTCACACTGCCGGGAGGTGAGGCTCTGAGGGCATTCCTTGCTTCTCTGCAAATATTTTTTGGGTTTTCGCAGATGGGTTTAGAGCGACACCTCTTACGCACCCAAGGGGGATGTCCCAAAGGGTGGTGCTGCTTGTAATCGCCCGGCTTCCTCCACATGGAGTATCCCCGCCATGTTAGTCGTAGGTCAGGGCCCTGTGGGTGCTGGGGAGGAGCAGGACGCACAGCAGAAGGATGAATGTAGCAGGGGGGGTGAATTTTTTATCCATGGGCAGATTCTCAGTGGCCTTTGGCGAGTTTCTCGCAGACAGCACGATTCCGGGGCACGGGAAAGGCAGTAAAAAACACCGTTTCGTATAGTCATTTGTTTGGGGTATATCGGGGTGATTTACGTTGCCCTATCATACTGTTGGCAAAGAGTACGGACGTCAGGGCGGGTTCCCGCCCCCGGCTAGGGTCAAACCGTTGGAAATCGGCCGGGGCATGCTCGCTGGCATGTCTGTGGTAGGGGAGAGGTAAGCGCCCATCCCGGTTTCGATGACCGAGACAGTGGTGAAAAAATTGAAGACCTCCAGGATGGAAGAAACTAAAATCTAGCCAGCTGCTTCCTGTTCCGAGTAAACAGAGTGGAAGAGGAGGGTGGCCATAACCGGGGAGTCTCCCGGATCCGGCCAAACTGGGAGCGCGCCAGGTTGACCAGGAAGCCTACTCCAAAGGGAATCGAGTCCACGGTGGTGATTACCCGGGCCATGCCGGAGCTTTTCTCGTATGAGCGTCCAGAGGGGACGCTTCCCCCATGTGCTTATCCTGAACAGATCCGGGGAGATGGGCCGAGAGGTAAAAATGAGCGCTGCAACAAAAAACAGGATTCTTTGCTGCGTGATTGTTCCTATGGTTTCTGGAGGGTTGACTGCTGCTCGTAGACAAGTATCGGGATGTGGTCTTGGTTTCTGTTATCCGGACAATGGTGTACTAGAGCAACAGGGAAGTGGGATGCTGGGTTTATCCATACGCAGCTTATGGCATTTGATCCTCCACTTAAAGAATCAAAGGATCAGCGAAGGATTTTAGCCAAGAGAAATGTTATGCCCACAAGCGATCCGAAAAGGATCCAGCCGGCACCAATAACTATGCCGGACCAGGATAATATTTTTTCTTTCTTTGTTCCGCCTTTTTTCTTGATGTCGTTAAGCGCAAGAATACCTGTTAATAGCGTCACTACTACACTGAGGTTTCTGATTGGCATAATTATTCCATCTGTGATTCTTCTGATGGAATTTGAGGTTTCTACTGAGTTATACAATACAAAAATCAGGACAATGCATAAAAGGGCAATCATCCCACTTATGAAACAAGCAATTGCCAGCAGGTTTGTTTCGTTAGAGTGTTCCAATTTCTCTCCTGTGCTCTGGGTTTTCTTTATACCAGAAGGGAACAATACCTTTGGGGCTTAACACAAGAGCGTCGGCAGTATCTTCCTGTTTCTCCTGGCAAATTTTCACCATGCTAATCCAGCTCGGCTCGCAAAATACCATATCCGCGGATGGGATGCCGAGGGGGGTGGGTCAAAGGCTGTAACCGCACAGGGCGATGGCCCGGGGACCGGTGTGAACACCCAGGATAGGGGAAACGATCTGGATGATCAACTCCTGGGGTTGATATTCCTCTCGCACCCGGCGGGCCAGTTGCTCCGCTTGGTCGGGAGCAGCGTTGTGAAGAACGGCCACCCGGAGGTCTTCCCCGAAAGCAGGGTCAACGCTGTTAAAGAAGTCCCGGTAGAGGTCCTGGAGGGCTTTTTCTCGGGTCCGGGACCGGCGCCCAGCTTCTACTTCCCCAGTCTGGTGGTTGACCGTGATCTGGGGTTTGAGGTTAAGGATGGTGCCGATGAATCTGCTGGCCCCGCCGATCCGCCCGCCGCGGTGCAGGTATTCCAGAGTGTCTAGGCTGATCAAGTACTGCATCCGCTCCCGGACCCGGTCCGCAGCCTGAATCATGCCCTGGGGATCGGCACCCTCTTCGCGGGCTCGGGCGGCGGCCAATACCTGCCAGCCCAGTCCCATGGAATTGGAGCGGGAATCATGCAGGTGAACGGGCAAGGGGAAGCGGTCCGCTGCCTGACGGGCAGAATCAAAGGTCCCGCTCATCGCGCTGCTGATGGTGATGATCAGGATTTCCTCTGCCCCCTGGTCGGCAGCCTGGCGGCAGGCTGCTTCCATGTCTTCCGGGGTGGGTTGTGAGGTGGTGGGAAAGCGGTCCTCACTTTCCAGCCGCTGATAGAATTCCTTTGGCTGGATGTCAACACCGTCCCGAAAGGTTTCCTGGCCCCAAATGATGGTCAGGGGGACGATCAGAACCTGGTGTTCTTCGATCTTATCCTGGGGCAGATCGCAGGTGCTGTCAGTGATGATGGCGGTGTGTTTGGTCATGGAACCTCCATTGTTTGAGTACCTTATTCTACCCACTGGGCTCGATCTGGACAAGTAGATGGGTAAGATCTTGTAGGCAAAACACCGTGACCACTTATGGTAAATGACATGAATTCGGAACAGGATTTATCTTCGCGAAATATTCTGTGGTAAAAATTTATTTATCCCCTTTTGATTTTGGACGTGGTTCCGTTTAAACCCACCAACCCCCCAGGGTGCTTGTCCGGGGGATTGGTGCTGAGTGTCGCGGTTACTTGCTTCAGCCTACAGGCGAGTGTGGGCTTATCACATACTCTAGCCCTCTCGTTTACCATTTCCAGGAATGTCCTATCGATCTTATTGAGGATCTGCTCCTGGTGTTCAGGGCTGCAGCACACCCTCCGTTTCACCCGCCACTGCGATGATCACCTCGTCCACCGAGGGAAACTGGGTTAGTGTGCGTGTGATCTGCTCGCGGATGGTTTGGACCCGCGCCGAACCGCCTCCGTAAGCTTTCATCTCCTGGGAGAAGTTGACCGTCGCTGTGCCGCCGTCTATGGTCAACCCCAGCAGTTCCACCC